>NZ_PNCZ01000012.1:0-216500 GCF_005887425.1 Pseudoalteromonas sp. S2721 | reverse complement strand
ATCAATGTCATCAACATCGAGAGCATCATCAAGCTCATCTTCATCGATTAAATCGTCTGAGCTAGGTTCTTCTGCTGGCGCTTCTTCTTGAACTTCATCTAATAGTGAGTCAATGTCATCAACATCTAGCGCATCATCAAGATCATCGTTTTCTAATGCATCGTTAGCTTCAGCGGCTGGCTCTTCTGTTTGTGCTTCATCGATTAAGCTGTCGATATCGAAATCATCTTCATCGATGAGTTCATCCGCGCTTGGTTCTTCGGCTGGCGCTTCTTCTTGAGCTTCATCTAATAGCGAGTCAATGTCATCAACATCCAGCGCATCATCAAGATCGTCGTTTTCTAATGCTTCGTTAGCTTCGGCTGCTGGCTCGTCTGTTTGCGCTTCATCAATTAAGCTGTCAATATCGAAATCATCTTCATCGATTAGTTCTGCTTCAACGTTAGTTGTTGAGGCATCATTATTTTCATCGAGTAAGTCATCAATATCGTCTAGGTTTACATCTTGATTAGAATCCGTGCTGTTTTGCTCATCAATTAAGCTATCAATGTCAAAATCATCTTCAGCGTCATCTTCTGCGAGCTCTTCACTAAGCGCTGCCATTTCATCATTAGCGTTATCTAACGAGTCACCTTCATCAGTATCAAATAGGTCATCAATGTCATCAGCACTTAAAATATCACCCGATGAATCTGCTGGAGACTGTTCACTATCTAGGTCTATTTCATCACCTAAACTGTCGTCATCGGTTTGATCGAAATCTTGCTGTAAAAATGCATCTAAATCATTATCGTCAGCGCTATTAGATGAATCATCGCTAAACTCAATATCATCACTTAAAAGCCCTTCTAGCTCATCTTGATTTAAAACACTGTCATCTTCATCGAAACTATCATCAATGCTGTCGTCAAAAATGATGTCATCATCTGGCAGCATGTCTTGGTCTAAGTCGTCATCTAAACGCACACTCAAGTCATCATTGTCTTCGACTGGATCAGGAACTAGTGGATCAGTTTCTATAATTGGTTCTAAATCATCATCAGGATTATAACTTGGGCTTTGAGGTAAAAATTCATCGTCATCGCTGGCATCTGTATCATCATTGGCGCTGTTGCGTTTTTTCAAAAACATCACAACGGCAGCAATGATCAGTAATGCCGGAATAAACATTAATGCACCGAGAACAAATGGGTTGCTCAGTAAACTCGAAAAACTAAACCCACTGTCCTCTTCAATCTTTTTTGCTCTTTGCTGCTCTATGATTTCATTTTGTTTAGTGATCAGTTCTTTTAGCTGCTTTTGAATTTCACTGTCTTGACCAAGCTGATCGCGAACGGTTTCAAGCTCTTTAGAAATACCACTCAATTGTTTTTTGAGTTTGTTGTTCTCAGCTAAGATTTCTTCAACATTTTCAACCGACGATTTAAACTGCTTTTGAAGCTCGACTAGCTGCGTACCCTGCTCTGTTTTAATGGTGTTGATTTCTTGCTTAAGCTCTTGCTTTGCTTCGTCTACATCAACTTTACGGGCTTGGGTTACTTTCTTTTGCGATTCATTAATTTCAGCAGTAGTCAGGGTGCCGTTTTTCTTTTTCTCCCATAGCTCATCATCTTGTTCAGAACGTGCTTTTGCTAACGTTGGATTGACCGCGCGCATTTCAGCAATTGTTGGGATTTTTAGGTATGCGCCATCGCGCATATGGTTAAGGTTTTGGTCTAAAAATGACGATGGGTTTTTGTCATACAGAGCTTGCATGACCTGATAAATACTTACAGAGTTGTCAGGGCGAATTTTAGCGGCAATGCGCCACAGTGTATCGGTCGGCTTGATCGGACCAATTGAGCGCCCCTGCGCACCATAATCGACACCTTTAGGGCCTTTAAGTGTGGTGCCTTCATCAGAGTATGTCGGTGTTACCACCAATGCAGACGCTAATATGAAGAGTGTTGCTAAACCGCGCATGCTGATCCTTTATGTTTTAAATGTTAACGCAGCAACCTTGGTTGCTTAAACATCAAGTAATTCTTGCAGAATTGATTCTTAATTATGTTTTCTTGCAAGCTCTATTCCAGCTGCAAACTATAACTTAGTTGCCTTGCAATATCTATTGCAACACCTTGATAGTAAATAGCTTAAATAATAGCGGCTGAGAGGCTTTTTTATTGTTATCGTTAAGTTTATACGCTTTTACAGCGTATGCGGCAATAATTTGGCAGTGAATTCACAAAAAAAGCGGCAAATTGCCGCTTTTCTTAAATTTAGCTCAGCTTAAATCATCAGATTTATAAATAATTTGCGATAAGCTCTTCAGCAATCTGCACACTATTTGTTGCCGCACCTTTGCGCGTATTATCGCTAACAACCCACATGTTTAAACCATGTGGGTGCGAAATATCAGCACGTAAACGCCCTACGTATACTGTATCGTTACCACTTGCATCTGATACTGCTGTTGGGTAATCGGCTAAGTCTTCAATAAACTCTACACCAGGTGCATCGTTTAATAGCTGCTTCACATGTTCGATATCTACTGGCATACGCGTTTCAATATTAATCGCTTCACTGTGACCAAAGAACACGGGAACACGAACACAAGTAGGATTAACCACAACACTGTTATCACCTAAGATTTTTTGTGTTTCGTTGACCATTTTCATTTCTTCGCGGGTATAACCGTTATCTTCAAAGCTGTCGATTTGTGGGATCACGTTAAAAGCAATTTGTTTAGGGAAAACGGCATTATCCATCGGACGCGCATTCATTAAGTTTGCTGTTTGCTTGGCTAGTTCATCAACGGCTTCTTTACCCGCACCCGATACAGCTTGATAAGTTGATACGTTAATACGGTCAATGCCATAAGCATCATAAATTGGCTTTAGTGCCACCAGCATTTGAATCGTTGAGCAGTTAGGGTTTGCAATGATGTTGCGGTTTCTGAAATCCGCTAAGCTTGATGCATTCACTTCAGGAATAATGAGTGGCACATCGTAGTCATTACGAAAGTGTGAGGTATTATCAATTACCACACAGCCTGCGTCCGCCGCAATCGGTGCGTATTTTTCAGAGACACTGCCGCCTGCTGAAAATAAACCAATGTGAGCTTGGCTAAAATCAAACTCTTCAACATCGATTACTTCAATGCTCTCACCGCGAAATTGAATTTCTTCACCAGCACTACGGCTGCTTGCGAGTAAAAATAATTGGTCTACCGGAAACTTACGATCTTCTAACGTTTCGATAATCTGACGACCCACTAAACCTGTGGCACCTAATACGGCTACATTAAATTTTTGCGACATGTGTTTTCCTCTTTTGAATAAAGCAAATGGCTTTATTCGTTAATTCTAAATCCCAGTGCAGCTAATGCGCCTTCGCATGCACTGTTGGCAGCCACCGACAACGTACTAAACTCGCGTCGTGGCGGGTAATTCTTACGTAAACTATCAAAGCCTTCGCTTGCTAATTTACTGCGTAAAATGCCATCGTCGCTACGCACATCATAAATTAAGTGCACCAAGCGACCTATATCGTCTAGGTTAAAGGTTTCACCAAGCGTGACAGAATGGCTAATTGGCTCTGGTAAAAAATCGTCCAGCGACTTAAGCGCTGCGATGCCTTCAAGCTCACATACTTGCTGATACAGCATTTGTGTACCGCGGGCTTTGCCTTCAAGTGTATGCCCTGCAATATGCACGCTGGCATAACGTACATAATCAAGCAGAGGTGTCAGTATATTGGGTTCGTTTTCCCAAACATCAAGCACACAATCTAATTTTGCGCCTTGCTCAAACAATGCTAGCAATGCTTGGTTATCAATCACATCACCACGACTTGCATTGATAATCGTCATGCCCGGCTTAAGTGCTTTTAAGCGTGTTTCGTCTAGCATGTGCAAGGTTTTATGTGGCCCTTGTTTAACCAATGGCACGTGAAAAGTCACAATATCAGCTTGGGCTAGTAATGTGTCTAACTCAATATGCTCTGCAAGCTCACCGGCTTCATGTTTTGGTGGATCACATAACAATACATTCATGCCTAGCAAGCTTAACTTATCACGTAAACAGCTACCTATACTGCCAACACCTACTATGCCGATGGTTTTGCCTTGTAACGAGCTGGCATTTTCTTGGCTCAAGGCATACAAGCAGCTAATAACATATTCAGCAACCGCCACAGCATTACAACCTGGTGCGCTGCTAAATGCGATATTTCGCTCAGCAAGTAACTCGGTATCAATGTGATCAACACCTATGGTTGCTGTGCCCACAAATTTTAATTTATCTGCTTGAGTGAGTAAGGCTTTATCTACATTGGTAACAGAGCGGGTTAACAAGATATCGACCCCGACCAGCTGCTCGGGTTGAAGATTACGGCCATCAAATCGCTCAACATCACCAAAATCGGCAAAGTACTGCTCAACCAATGGCATATTTTGATCTGCAAGAATTTTCATTTGTGTGTCCGAGAGGCAGAAAGTGGCGCTATTGTAGCGAATTTATCAGTATTCGGATAGGTAACAACTAAGACTTTATAACAAATGAAAAAGCCGAGCTATTGCTCGGCTTTAAGCAAATACTGGAGAGGTTTAACCTTTATATTTGCTCATTACTAATGTGGCGTTAGTGCCACCGAAACCGAAGCTGTTAGACATAACTGTATTTAGTTCAACGTCTTTACGCTCAGTTACAATATTTAGACCTTCAGCTTGCTCATCTAGTTCATCAATGTTGATAGATGGAGCAACAAAGTTATGCTCAAGCATTAATAGCGAGAAGATTGCTTCATGAACGCCTGCTGCACCTAGAGCGTGACCTGTCATCGCTTTGGTTGCACTGATCATTGGCGAGTTACCACCAAATACTTCTTGAATAGCGCCAAGCTCTTTCACATCACCAACAGGTGTTGAAGTACCGTGAGTATTTAAGTAATCAATACCGCCTTCAAGATCTTGCATTGCTTGCTTCATACAACGTACAGCGCCTTCACCTGATGGAGCTACCATGTCGTAGCCGTCAGACGTTGCACCGTAACCAGTGATTTCTGCATAAATGTGCGCGCCACGAGCAAGTGCATGCTCAAGCTCTTCAACAACAACGATACCGCCACCACCAGAGATAACGAAACCGTCACGGTTTGCATCGTATGTACGTGATGCTTTCTCTGGTGTTTCATTGTACTTAGTAGACAATGCACCCATTGCATCGAATTCCATTGCTAGCGTCCAGTGAAGCTCTTCACCACCACCTGCAAAGATTACGTCTTGCTTGCCTAATTGAATTTGCTCAACCGCGTGACCGATACAGTGTGCAGATGTCGCACATGCAGAGCTTAGTGAGTAGTTAACACCTTTAATTTTAAATGGTGTTGCAAGACACGCCGAAGTCGTGCTCGCCATAGTACGTGGTACCATGTAAGGACCAACACGTTTTACGCCTTTTTCACGTAAAATGTCAGCCGCTTCAACTTGCCATTTAGATGAACCACCACCTGAACCCACTAATAAACCAGTGCGCTCGTTTGAAACTTGATCTTCACTAAGGCCAGCATCTGCAATCGCTTGTGACATTGAGATGTATGCGTATGCCGCTGCATCGCCCATAAAGCGCATAGCTTTACGATCAACAAACTCTTTAACATCAATATCGATTTTGCCAGATACGTTACTACGTAGGTTGTAGTCAGCAAACTCTTGGTTGAACGCGATACCACTACGGCCTTGTTTTAATGATTCTAATACTTCTTCTTTGTTGTTACCGATGCTTGAAACAACACCGATGCCCGTAATAACGGCTCTTCTCATGGGTAATTACCTTAGCTCTATACTAAATTGTGTTCTATTTTACGCTGAAATTACTTTCGAAGTGGTCAGCTTTCTAGCGTACACATGTACTCTGAATGTCTAGCTTATAAATAACGCCAGACTATTTCAAAGAAAACACGTAAAATAATGAAAAAAGTTTGTAGTTAATTAGTTAAACCATGATCAAAAACGCACATATTCATTTTAATCACCTTGGTACCCCTGTCGCCGATCAGTTTGACGATGTTTATTTCTCTAATGACGATGGCTTAGCCGAATCACATTATGTGTTTTATCAACAAAACCATATCCCGCAACGATTACAAAATCATGACCGTAACCACTTTGCGATTGCTGAAACAGGCTTTGGTACGGGGCTTAACTTTTTAAATACCTGGCAGCACTTTGCTGCTCACCTTGATAGGCAGCATGCAGAGCAAGAAGTTCAAAATCAACCCGACCATAGTGGTAAAAAAAGTGTTACCCGCCTGCACTTTATCTCTTTTGAAAAATTTCCTATTAAGCGTGATGACCTTGCTCAAGCACTCAAAGCTTGGCCTAGTTTAAGCAAGTATAGTGAGCAACTAATTGCTCAATACCCAATTAATTTAGCCGGCTGTCATCGCCTTGAATTTGCAGGCGGAAAACTAATACTCGACCTTTACTTTGGTGACGTGCAAGACAGCATTGACGCCATGAGCTACCCAAGCGAAGGAATTGTTGATGCTTGGTATTTAGATGGCTTTGCACCAAGTAAAAACCCAGATATGTGGCAACAGAGTTTGTTCAACAAAATGCGTGCTATCTCAAGATCAAATGCCACACTCGCCACTTTCACTGCCGCAGGCTTTGTAAGAAGAGGGCTCATCGAAGCTGGCTTTAGCATGAGTAAAGCAAAAGGTTATGGTAAAAAGCGCGAAATGCTGATTGGCGAGCTCACTGAGCCTAATGAGCAACAGTCAGGGCCAGTGTATTTTGCACATCAGCAAAGTGAACTGAGTAATGTGGCTGTTATTGGCGGTGGTATTGCCAGTAGCAGTGTACTGTATTCACTAGCAAAAAGAGGCCTAAAAGCCACGCTTTTTTGCCAAGATGAAGCACTTGCCATGGGCGCTTCTCACAATGTACAAGGGGCTGTTTATCCGCATTTGCAAGCGAAGAACTCACCGCACAGTGAAATGTTTGCTCATAGTTTTTTATATGCGATGCGTCTTTACCAACAATTACTTAATGATGGTTTTGACTACCCTCATCAGTGGTGTGGCGTATTACAGCACGCGGTTAAACAAGGTCTAGCTGATAAACATCAAAACCTTGCCGATAAAGAACTTTGGCCAGCTGAATTAATGCGTAATGTAAGCGCTGAAGAAGGCGACGAAATTGCCGATGTAGAAACGGGCTACTCAGGCGTATTCTTTGCAAAAGGCGGCTGGGTAAATCCACCAGCCCTGGTTACAGCACTCTTTAATGCGGCAAATTCGTTAACTGCCACTACCAATAATAAAATGGACAGTCACTTTAATTGCCATATTGAAAAACTCGAAAAAACGGCTGACGGCTGGTTACTACACAGCAAAGAGCAAACATTCGGGCCATTTAGCGATGTGATTAATTGTGCAGGTGAACACAGTGACCAGTTTAGCCAAACTCAAGCTCTACCTGTTGTTGGTGTGCGCGGCCAAGTCTCGCATGTGCAAGCAAGCGAGCAGTCAAAACGCTTAAAGACTGTGCTTTGCCATAAGGGCTATTTTACTCCTGAATATCAGGGCCATCATTGCATGGGCGCGACCTTTGAAAAAAACTCAAAAAGCCGTGAAGTTAAAGAGCAAGACAACCACATCAATCGCGAACAACTGTTAAGTTTTTACACAGACAGCGAGTTTGCAACGACCTTAGGTGAGATAACAGCCGCGAAAGCAGCTGTAAGGTGTACCTTCATTGACCATCTACCTATGGCTGGTGAATGGGCTGAACAAAGTGATTATGTAAGCGCGTTTGCTAATCTTCGCTTGGGCAAGCGTTATCAGTACCAAACGTTAACAAAACCTCAGCAAGGCTTGCATGTACTCACAGGCTTTGGCGCAAGAGGGCTGTGCAGTGCCCCCCTTTGTGCTGAACATTTAATTGCTTGTTTAAACAATGAACCAAGACCATTTAGTGAACGCGTGAGTCAAGCTATTCACCCCGCCCGCTTTATTGTTCGTGACCTAATTCGTAATAAAATTTAAGGGGCTAAAAAGCCCCTTTTGATTAATTACTTAATCGCTCAACTAGCTCTACGCGCCGGTTTAACTGACGACCCAAATCATTTTTATTATTGGCAGCTGGCGCATAAGGGCCTACACCATAACCAATTAAGCGCGACTCTTTAATGCCGTATTGACTCACGAGCGCTTTAACAACTGCTTTAGCTCGTTTAGATGACAACCCTAAATTATATTCTGGGCTACCTTTATCATCAGTATGACCAACAACGTACAAGTTTAAGCTGTTATTTTTATTTAAAACATCCGCAATCACTTTTAATGACTCGGCTGACTCAGGTTTAATGTCTGATTTATCATGATCAAAGTAAATGCCATAAATGGCTGCTTTACCTTTTTGCTCGAGCTGCTTTAACACTTGGTCCGGATTGGTTTTAACTAAATCTCCTTGCAAAGGCTCTGTTCGAATTATAACAAGTTGCACTCGCGTAGTGCCTTGGTAATTGCCAACAAAGAATGCGACATAGGTTGTTTGATTTTCTGTGGTGCTTTTCATTAACTGATAGCGCGGCTGACGATAATAGTTATAAACTTGTTTTACCGACAAGTGATCACCAAGTGCTTGTATTGCCTTACGGTCGTCACCACATGCTTGACGTTCGCAACTAAAAACCGTTTCAAAGCCTTCTTTTGTTAAGGCAGACACATAGTTATGAAAAACCTTAAGGGTTGATACTTTTCTAATTTCATAAGTAATACGAGTAATATCACCAGTCACATCTTCAACAGGTAGCGCTTTGTTCTTACGGTTAAATATTCCTGTTGGTAGTGAAAATTCTTCGTAATCAATTTGCTCGTAGTCTTCAATAAAACTACCAGGATAACGGCTAAGTAATGGATGATCGCTTGAGCCTCTAATATCGTCTTTAGGTGCTTTGGTAACTGGATTTGATTGCTGTTTTGCAAAAGCAGCTGTATTGGCTTGTATTAGACCTGTTTCAAGCTCCTTAATCGCAATTGAGCTACTCATAACACGCGTTTTACTGTTGTACTGGCCAACAAATAACGACACTGCAAATTCAGGCTTTTCACCTTTAGTGGCAAGCAGATAATAAGGCTTACGATGATAATTATAGAGCTGAAAGTAACCGACTTCCTCTGCAAAATCACTGCTGTCACCGCAAGCATCTAGCTGACAAGAATAAACAATATTAAAGCCATCTGTGAGTAGAGCGTGTTTATAGTTTTCAAATACTTTGAGAGTGGCAACATTGTTTATTTCGTACAAAGTGTGGTTAACATCGCCAATAAAGTCTGTGTAACTAAATCGCTCTGCTGACTTTTTACTGCCATCAAACTGGCTCATTAATTTTGTCTGTTCGCCACTGAGTTTAACCGATTTTTCAACATCACTATTTGGGTAAGGCGATAGCCATTGATTAGCAGATACCGCATTGCAAAATGCTAATGTTATCACCACCAAAAGATTAAAATATATTTTCACTTTAAGTCCTTTTAATTGAGTTTGTACCTAATTCAATACTATGCCAAATAATACTTTTTTATTCAAAGTTTGCTTGTACCCCTTTAAAAATAAATCCACACCCCAAGGTCTTTAGTTACACAGCAATTAGAAGGAGTTTGATATGAAGACCTTAATCATTGGCGCAACGGGCCAAATAGGTAAAATGACCACCGAAAAAATGCTGGCAAGTGGCCATGACGTAGTGGCTCTGGTTAGAGACAAAAGCAAACTGACTGCGCTTGAAAGTAATCATTTAACGATTGTAGAGCAAGACCTCGAAAACGATTTTAGTCGTGCCTTCGAAGGGGTTGAACAAGTAATTTTTAGTGCTGGATCTGGTGGTGCAACAGGTGCAGATAAAACCTTACTGATAGATTTATGGGCCGCAGTTAAAGCGATTAATTATGCGGTAGATGCCAAGGTTAAGCACTTTATTATGGTGAGCTCAATCGGTGCTGATGCCCCAGACAAAATTGAAAGCAGTATAAAACCGTATTTAGTTGCAAAGCACATGGCTGACCAACATTTAATCAATAGCGAATTAAATTACAGCATTGTCAGACCTGGCACGCTATTAGATGATGCAGCAACGGGGCGATTAACCACCACGCGCCCTGCAACGCGCCAAGATGCGGTTATCAACCGTGAAGATGTAGCAAATACCCTGCTATACCTTGCTGAACATACACCGAAAAAACCACAAGTGTTTGAATTATTTAATGGTGATAAGTCAATCGATGAGTTATTTCCTGCTAATTAATAGCAAAGCTTATCCCCTGCCACGCAAGTTGCAGGGAAAGCACTGTTAACACTAAACGAAAAATCTTTTTAAATTTATCTGACGAAATGCGGTGCAATAACTTAAGGCCAAGCCAAGTGCCTAAAGCACCGCTCAATATCATGAGCATAACCAGCGGCAACCACTGCCAAAATGCAAACCCCACAGCCCCATATAAAATCGCTTTTAAGGTATGTTGTACTGTCATGCAGCTTGAAAAAGTGGCGGTAAATTTAAGCTTATTATAATTATTGACATATAAGCAGCTGCCAACCAATGGCCCACTTGCCCCTACAAACATCGAAATAAACGTGGTCCAAAGCCCTGCGAGAACGCGCCATAACTTTGAGGTTTCTCTGAGCTTTGGCGTCACACCCCATAGTAAATAAAGCACAAAGGCAGCGACCACTATTTTCATTAATTCAAGGGGAATTGATGTGACAATCGTTGAGGCAACCAGCGCTCCTATGACTCCCCCTAATGAAAAGTACACAAACATAGCGCCATCAATATGTTTAAACGTGAACAAAAAGCGGTTTGCATTAGAGCCTAACTGCACTAACCCATGGACAGGGATAACCACACTCATAGGAAGCATAGATGCCATGATCACCAGCAGCATTAAGCCGCCACCCGCACCAAAAGCCGCTGAAATCATTGAAGTAAAGCCCGCAACCACAATGAGCATTATAGTGCTGATCGGACTTAATAAATCTCCACCCAAAAACTGCCAACTGATCAAATCCATTGTTACGCTTTAAATAGTGTGTTTGATGTAACGCTACCATGACTCACCACTATTAGCGATATATTGGAAAATAGTTTCGACTAAAAGACCATATCAACCAAAAGAGAAGTGCCCCTAAATTCACAACTGGTCAGACTTGTGGTTTATTTTGTTAAACCTATGGGTTATAACTATGCCCACAACACAATAAAATTAAAGGCACAGCATGACACTGATGAATGTAAGTACACAAGGATCTGTTGCTATCTTAACTATGACAACAGCTGAAAATCGCCATAACCCTGCTTTTGCTGAGGCTTTTTTAAATTGCCTAGACGAAATCGAACGTAATCCTGAACACAAAGCACTGGTGATCACTTCAAGCAGCGAAAAGTCATGGAGCTTGGGCATAGATACCGATTGGCTTATGCCCGCATTAAAAGCACAAAAATTTGCAGAAGTAAGTGGCTTTATGCACTCGATGGATGCGGTATTTAAACGCCTATTACTCTTCCCAATGCCAGTAATTGCAGCAATTAATGGCCACGCGTTTGGTAATGGCGCCATTTTATCGTGTGCTTGCGATTTTAGGTTTATGCAAAGCGACCGTGGTTTCTTCTGCTTTCCAGAAGTTGACTTATCAATCCCGTTTTTACCGGGCATGCTCGCCTTTATTAAAAAAGCCATTCCAGACTATCGTTTTAACGAGATGATGCTAACAGGCCGCCGCGTTACCGCAGGCGAACTTGCCACGGATCATGTTATCGAACAAGCTTGCCCAAACAGCGAAGCCTTGTTAAATACCGCCCTCGAATTTGCCAGCCAGTTCGATAAAAAACGCGCGATTTTCGCCGAGCACAAAAAGCGCCTACACAAACACATCATCGACACCATTGATATAGAAAACAAACCGATCATTGATGCCGTTCAGTTGGTTGTTTAATACCAAAGAAATTAGAAATCCACCTCCCCTTCAAAGTTTGGAGGGGTTTAACCAATACCTTCACCAGCTCTCAGCCTTATCTATAATGAAAGAATAAAAGTCTATTTTTCAAATGGTTGAATACATACAAAGAAGAATGGGAAATTTCAGAGTTGCAAACATTAACATTAAAACTACACTTGTAACCAACCTTTAAATACATAGCTATTCATGAAGTCTCGAAGCTGTTAGCTAGTTTCATTTACTCATGGAGGAGTTATGGCACTTCATATTTTCAACTTCGATGGCACAGGCAATGAGCCAGAAGACGCCCTGCAAATCGTCAAAAAAGGCAAAAAAGAAGACGATAATATTACCAATATTTTGAAGTTTCATTTCATGGCAGGTGGTAATCTTCATGATGATGAGAATAAAGGCCTATCAACACACAGTAAGGTCGAAAGCTGCTTTTATTACCAAGGTGTTGGAACCTATGGTAACTGGTGGTCTCGGTTAATTAATCAGGGGATATCTCCTGAAAAAAAAGACGTCGGAACAATTTTGATAAAAGCGATTAATGACTTTAATCGAGTTTATCAAAAAGGCGATCAAATTATTGTTACAGGTTTTTCAAGAGGGGCAGCCTTAGCCCGCCGTTTTTGCTCTAAAATTATTGAAAAATCCCCCTTATTAAATAAACAAACAGTACCTTTTGTTTATTTAGCAGTATTTGATACCGTGGCTAGCATTGGCTTGCCTAATTTAAGTAAAGCTGAACGCCCTGACTATGAAGTTGTTTTTGAAGATGGGCATACTATTTCAAAAATAATCAAACAAGCTACTCACCTCGTCAGCTTAGATGACAAACGTAAAGCATTTCAACCAACACTAATGAACTATGAAGAAAACCGAATCACTGAGTTATGGTTTGCAGGTGCCCATAGTGATGTCGGTGGAGGTTATTATCGTGATGGCTTATCAGATTTAACGCTTTCTTATCTGATCAATTGGATTGCATACCAAGTTAAAAAGTTTGACTTGCTAGATCCTGAATTAAAAATGCCTTCAGAGAAAGCGCTTCAAAAGGCGTTACCATTAAGGTTAAAAAACATGATTGGACTTGATGATCTCCAAAGAGAAGCAACTGCTCTCGGTAAAAATCATCAACAAGATCGCTGGCCAATTGTTGACTGGCTCACTCTTGAGGATCGCGTCTGTTGTGTAATAGATAAAGATAAGCTATCGAGTAAGCATAAACCTGTTATTCATAACTCAATTACCGAACGAATTGCATTCGACAAAGATTACCGCCCTAAGTCATTATTAAACGTCTCGCACAATGTATTCTTTGCCTTTAAAGACGAGCCAATAAATGGCTTCGGAGTTAAAAGTTATTGCAATAACCCAAGACCAGTATGGTTTGCATTGGAGGTTAATGAATCAATAGAAATAGAAGTTGATTCTGCAAAACTATTTAATCACTCAGGCATTTTAGTGGAAGCTGGTGAAGTCTATTTAATTACCACTGAAGCAGACGATGTTTGGAGCGATGGCAGCATTAAATGTAATGCCGATGGTTGGAATACCGAAACTGTCCAGCTTGGTTTCGTGGAGCTAACAATCAAGCTTGCTCGCAGGTTAAAGCGAGTTAAATCAGCTGACTGGTTTACTTTATGCTGCTCTGTTGGAAGAGATGATAACCAAGCAAAAGTAATAGGCTGTAATGGCGAGTTTAAAGCCAGAAAAGATGGCGAACTCACCTTTTTTGCTAACGACATTAAGTCAAGAATGGCCAATAACGTTGGTTTTATAACAGTGAAAGTTTTGAGAGTTAACTAATCACGATTTTTCAGACTCTTACTCCCTAGTTCAGCAAGAAGGTTGTCAATATGTTAATTAAACACAAAAGAATGGTTCTGCTCTTTTTCGTAACACCTCTCCTTTTTTCTTTCGATTCTTTTGCGAATGAAAATAACAAGGAGAGCAGTGCCTTGCTCGAAAAACTGATAAAAGAACAAGATTTTTATAAAGAATATAAAATTTTGATAATTCCAAAAGGGAAATTAAATAATGAAGCAATACTTTTGCCCGACCAAATTAAGTCTCTTGATTTTAAATCACTAACAAAGAACTCCAATATATGTGTTGGCTGCGACCCAGATAAGATGGTCGTCCCTAGCTTGCCTCCATTGATTCCGTCTCCATCGCCAACAATAAAGCCATTTAATATTAAAGACTTTTGTAAAAGATACCCTAAGTACAAGGCCTGTAAGGAGAACCAAAATGAAAACTAATTTATACTTAATCTTGTTTTTTCTAATGCTTTTCAACTCCAGCTTCTTAATGGCTTCTGAATCTGCAGATCCTTTCGAAAAGATTGCAGCCGCAGAGTTAGATTATCAGTATGAAACGCTTAAGAGTGAAACTGAAAACCTATCTATTAATGTAAGCTTAAAAAGAGAGTTATTACTTCACCAAAAAAAGTTAATGACCGTAACTGAAGAAGCTTATGAACTACAGTATTGGATGACTATAGGTATTTTTATTATTGTTACTCTTCTTGTACTTGGTGGTTTTTACCTTTCGTACTTGCAATTTAAATTAAAAACTCAACAACCAGAGAGTTCAAGTAATGCTACCTTCAAGATAGGTAAAACAGGCATTGAATTTAGCTCTTCAGTGATAGGTTTAATGATTTTATTTATGTCATTTTTATTCTTCTACTTATATGTAAATGATGTATACAAAATTCAGGTACAAGCAACCCCTATAGTTAGTGAACACTAGAATGCTCTGGATACAAAAACATCTAGATATGCCATAAAAAATATTAATCTTGAGTGACAAATTAAGCGAAAAATATATTAAACACTTTATTCAATGCTTACAAGATTTAAGAAAGTGTAAAGCAAATAATTGTTATACGATATTTTAAACTGATTTCTTATTTGTTGTACGTACTTTCAGTGCGTTAGATACGGAATATCTTTGGTAACAAATCAAGAGGAATTACATATGAAACTTTTATCTTCCCTCGACAGAATAGTCCCTGAAAGATTTTTAGCTCCTGTCCAAATAAATGAGTTAATCGATTACATATTCTCAGTTGTCTCTGAAACACAAGAAATTACCTCTAAATTAGAAGATATACGCAATTTGGTATCAAACTCTGAGAACATTTCAATTACTGAAAATGTAAAAAATAAGACCAAGCAATTACTAGCACTCATACCTGCAGAAGAAGCAGATAAGATCAGATCATCTGAAGTTTACAATAAAGCTATCAATGCGCTTGATTTATGGGAAGAGTTAAACTCACCTATCGGTGAACAGGTTCAAAGTTTAAATGAAGAAATCGAATTTTCAAAAGCACATAGTTCTACGATAAATTGGGTCGATATAGGTTTGAATGTCAATGCAACTGCTTCATTTTACCTTTCACTTTTACAAAAAGATAAACTAAAAAAATTACCTGGAGCACCCACCCCTGAAAAGTATTGTGCAGTCAATCATGATGCTCGTGCCGGATACAAAGTAGAGGCATCTGCATCGGGTAAGCTTAACTTAATAAAACTGGGTGTAGGCTTAGATAAAGTGGCCAGCATTGAATTTGACTCATATTACCAAGTTGAAGAATCTGTTCCTACACATAATGTTATTTGGAATATGCTGAGAACACAAGTTAGACCTTGGAACTTATCCAATGTAGACACAAAATTATCAAGAGTAACCTTATCTGGGGCAACTGAAGGCTACAAAGCTTTCTCAATTAAAGCAGCGTCTGGATTGGTATTGTCAGGTGAGTTAGGTATTGGAAAGTCCCTTGCTACTTCGACAGATATAGATGGAAAGCTCATTAATATACAGGCAACTACTGGGGTTACTATGACTCGAAGTCAAGAACTCAGAGGTGACTTAGAATTTATTGTTTACCGCAATACCCAACAAAAATTAGAAATCCTATTAACAATACTTGAAGAAAACCAACATCAAAACTCCTTTAAAGCTGCAATTGATGCTGAAATAAAAGGGATGGATGCATTGGCGAGACAATATGTAGATATTTTACTCGGCAAAGGCAATGAATTAGTAAAGTATTTGGAAGAGAATAGCAACTTAGGACAAAGCCTACTTGATAGAATCACAGGACAAGTCAGTGAAGATAAGTGGTATAAGCCAATTGCAAAACTCCTATTTGGACAAGAAGACATAGATACCGTTACTAAAAGCCTTATTGATACTCAATTAAAAGCTGAAGTCGATAAAAAAATAATCTCTACTCAAGTTGATGCAAATGAATTAGCTCAAAAAATCATTTTGCAACTTTTAGGAATATTTGATTTAGATGAAGCAATTACTACAACTGATAAAGGCAAAGAACTCGCAGAAAAAGCTGAGGATTACCTTTCTATAAAAATTAAAGAAATACAAAAAAAATTATCGCAAAACGCAGAAAAATTCGAAAAAATGGTAAAAACTGCTACCAAAGAAAAGCTTAGCCCCCTAGCAGTATTTGGAGAAGAAGTAGCGAACTCTTTAAATTCATTTGACCAGAATGCACAAAATAATTTTGACCGTGTCATTACCAAATATCAGCAGTTTAAAAATAATATCCTTTCTAAGCTTGAAAAAGCTGCAAATATCAAGCTTGGATTGAGTCTTGAATCAAATAAAGCTCAGTTTTCTTCTGAGCTTCATAAATTGAAAATAATCATAAACACACTAACTCCTCAGGTCGAAGAAATGTATTGCTGTATGGCTGTAGGTGATTCGAAAAAGGCTTCTGTTTTAATAGAAACACTCTCAAAAGAGAAAGTTATCGAGGTCATAGCACTAACAACTAGATTAGAAACTATTTTGAACAGTAATACACGATTAGGTCTAAGCATAATAGGCTATGATCTAAATAAAATTAAAGATGTAAACTCTGATCTGGTAATTGATGTAGACACTAACGGTAATCTGTACGTAAAACATGAATACAGGGTTAAAGCTACCGCCAGCGGTTTAAGCGAGTGTAGAGAGGCTAATCTAAGTATTTTGTTGGGAGTAGCACAAGCTACCCAAGACCCTAATTTTAGCGGTGCTATTGGGCTTGAGTATGCGAATGTAGATAACAAACTTCATGATGTATCGGAACTAAGAGACTTCTTCGCTTCATTAGATTTATCTAATAACCCAAGGGCTAGAAACCTACCTATTAATATTCCAACTATTGTATCGAAAAGTGCAATTTCATCGGCGGTGGAAAAATATACTTTAAAATTGAATGGGCCGTACACGCAAAGCAAAATCTCAATGTCGATGCAATCCGGAAAAGAAGTATTTCGTCAATTTGAGACGTTAAGCGGACGAAAGCTGTTTCAAAAGGCTGTAGTTTACCTAGCTTACTTAATAAAAACGAATAAGATTGTATACAACGGTATATTAAATATATTGATGCTTTACCCTCAAGTTGATGAGCGTTTTGGTGACTTTAATAACCTATTTAATCATTTATTTGAAGGTGAGGATGGAACATCTATCAATATAAAACAAATAAAAACCGAACTAAGTAAATTGAATGATTATAAATTTTATTTAGCGAATATAAGAGATGTAGGTTATGGGGCACATAAATTTGAATCATGGCTTGGCATCCAACGCCAACTTGAAAAGATAGGCGCAGCTGCGATGGCCTTAAAAAGGTTTCCTGCCACACTTTCAAAAATAAGGGAATCAATAAATTTATTTGAAGCTAGTTCAGCCCAAGAAAACGCAATAAAAGATTTGAATGATAGGTTATTATTTCTCTCTAACACACTGGAAAAAGACTTAGATTATTGGATTGATGTAAACGGGATATTAAAAAATGCATTTGATGACTTTTGGTCAAAATTAGGCTGGGGCACCGCAGGGATCAATACCCGGTTACTGTTGTTATTTCTACTTTTAGAAGATGCCATTGAACTAGAAACACCACTGTTTTTAACATTAATTACATTATCTAATGAATCTGGGGAACGAGTAGTAATAAGAGTATGAGTCTTTGAAATTGTCATAACTCTTCTACGTATTAGCTGGTTTCAGAACAGAACATACGCAATAAAAAAGGCTGCTCTGAGAGCAGCCTTTTTCATATTTGGTGGAGCTGGGGTGAGTCAAACCAAAGAGCCAACCACTTGATTTCAAATCAAAATTAATAAACCCAAAAAATTCATGGGCCACACCATGGGCCTCAAACTATCTCTGAACCCCGGGTTCAACTTTGCTCAAAAACAGGGATGAAAATATTTTGAAATTTTCCCTTTTTTAATGCTTTCAGCATCGTATTTTGTCTGATAAGTTCGAAATTGTACGATGAGTACTTAATATAGCAAGGATGCCTCAGTTTTAAAATTAATACGTGAGGGCAAAATGCATCTAAACGAAATAACAACTAACGCGCATGAAATAACCAACAATTTTATTTCAGAACAAATTCAAATTACCGGCTCTAAAAAGAAAGCTCTTAAAATTTTAGAAGAAGAACAAAAAGATTTTCTAAAATGGATGAGAAATAAATACTTTGAGAATCCATCAATTCCAAAAACAACTCTACCTAATAGTGATGAATTAAAACGCGTTGTCAAAGAGTCAAATAGAATGACTGAAGCAAATAAAGAAAAAATCGAAGACTTAGAGGACTCTGATTTTTACGGCATGTTGCCTCAGATGCTCACAAACCTAGGACTACATGATATCGCGAATGAAGTTTTATTTAGACAATTAAAACAAGAAATAAAACCTTTACTAACAGTTAAAATAGACCAACTCGAAAAAGAGGTATTAAAAGAAGAAGCTTTGAAAGAAAGAGCGCGGCAAAACGGTCGCTCAGGTGGCCAAACCAAAGCAGAAAAAAACGAAAGAATTGTTTTCTTCGCTCTGCAAGAATATGTTGAAAATTATAGTGATACAAACCTAAGCTTAAGTACGATTGCTAAAAAAATCAAAATAAAACTAAATGACTTTATAAATTCGCAGCCTGAACTTAGAAGCTCAATCCAACCATTTACAGAAGATTCAGAAGCAATCCTCAAATGGATTTCAAACTACTCTTATTTTATCAAACATAACGTGTGGAAACCTAAAACCTCACAAGCTGTAATGAATTTCCATAAATCACAGCATGCTAAAAAATCTGAGCCTAGCTGCTAGATGCAATTCTCAGAGTCTAAAATCTCCAGTTAAATATACTTCAGACAAGGGCGAACAATATCGATCGCCCATGATCATTTTGGAGTTATAAGATGATTACTAAAAACAATACTCAAATCGACCGCTTTGTGCGTGAAGCAGAATGTAAACACTTAACTGGGCTCTCTAGAACAACTCGTTATGAAATGGAGCAAGAAGACAAATTTCCAAAACGTATAAAGCTGAATACACGAACCGTTGCATGGCGACTTTCTGACATTCAAAACTGGATGGAGGAACGTATTAATGCAGCCTAAGATCATAACTAAGCCATTAAGTGAGACAACAGATAGAAGTAAAGAAATAAAAAACAGTAACTTACACAAAGAGAAATTAATGCCGTTAAAAAATACAGATAGTCCTTTTTTAGAAGATAATAATTTCAAAACTCGAATTGATTATTTAACCCTAAAACTATTTACAACTAATGATGCACAATTCGAGTCAACTATCTATTTAATCAAACAATGGTTAACTACCCTCAGAATTAAGGTGTCTAAAGATAAATTTAATAGAAAGTACTTTGATGACGGCATCCTACTAGAAAGTACTGATGTAAAAGTACACTATTGCGGGGCTATAAAATGGAATGCTGATAAGCAATTCATAATTGTTGAACTCACAGGCTATGCGTGTGAATTGATTAATATTAGTCAATGCTATTTCTTTCCGCTTTTAGAATTGATGGAAAGAAACCACTTTGAAATTAGACGAGTTGATATAGCTTTAGATGACTTCTCAGGCCGTTACAATATCCGCTTTATACAAAAAAAGTATTCTTCTGGTGGCTTTTCACCTTCCTCTGGGCCAAAACCAACCAGAGAAAACATCAGCTCGTCAACAGGGCGAACTATCTATATTGGCTCAAAAAATGCCAGCAAACAGATGGTCATATACGAGAAGGGTAAACAATTACAGTTGCCAAAAGATGCACCAGAGTATCAATCGTGGACAAGACATGAACTCAGACTAAGAGGCAACAAAAATATAGTTATCCCAGGCGATGTTCTCACATGCCCTGATAGTTATTTTTTAAATGCATACCCAAAGGTTTATCGATGTATGCTCAAAGGTGTTGAAGCAAGATCTATAACAAGAGAGATAAAAACGCGATGTAATGCAGTTAGAGATAGGGGTCTAGAAAATCTAAGTAAACAGTATGGCCCTACCCTATTGTTTGCAAAACAGACGTTGACAGAAAAAGAGATAATACAAAAAACGATGAGACCAGCAAAAAGATTTCAACCAAGTTTGCCGCTTAGTATGATGGTTAGCTAACTCTATAAATTTAACTTCACCAGTCAGGTTTGATTTCATGATCTAATCAAATCTGACTGTACTTTAAAGCCCACGCTTGCACTCACTTCAACTTAGTATAGTACCGAGAACTATCTTCAATTAGCTTTAAGCAAGCGAAAAAGACACAGTGGAGTGCTTTCCGCCTAACTTATATTTGGACAGAAATGAGTTAGAGCGGATGCGTGCTTTGTGCCAGAAACGGATGGTGAACTCTTGCCGTAAACGGCATTGTTAGGTGCGATTTTGATCAATATCATGACCACAGTTATAACAATTTGAAGATGGTAGACGATATTTGTAAAAGCCTTGTACTACTTGATTTCTAAAGCACCTTTGGCAGGTATAACCTAAAGCTTTAATGACTAATAGAATACCGAGAACTATGCTACCGATGTAAAACGGGTTAACAAAGAAATTATCAACGCTTGTATATTGGAATTAATAGCCTATGAAGCATAAAAATAACAAAATCAAATACATTTTAAACTGAACACTACGCTTCAATTTAACGCTCCTTCACTAAAGCACCTAACGCCGCAATATGGGGCGCACAAAAGCTTGGCTATACTAAGCGAAGAATGAGCGCAGCCAAGCTTTTTGCGTCCCATTCATTGTTGCTTTGTTATATTTTCATTACCACTGAGGTTTCATTTTATGCAACTTTACTAAATACGGTATTTGTAGCAATGGTTCTAAACGGATAGTTAAATCTGGCAGGTAAATCAACATACTTACTAGAGTTATAAGCAAGCCGATGTAACCCATAACCAAACAAGACATTAACCCCCAATCTTTTTGAAATAAAAGCCCATACGCGCATAAACCATTAACTAAAATTATAAATGATATGAGCATAGGCATAGCTGCATAAGCGCTACCAGTGTAACTTAACCCAAACATTTCATATGTTGCTTCAAAGTCGAAAATAGCAGAAGCCACATATAAAATTGGAGCAACAACGCCAAGTACCAAGAAAAGCCACCCAAATATTTTAATCCATAGAGGAATGAGCTCTTTTCTTGATTTAGATTCAGTAACACTTTCCTCTATGCTTAATTCAGTTTCCAACGGACTACCTCTGAAAATATAACGCCTTACTAATGGGCGCACAAATGCTTGGCTAAAATTGGCGACGAAGGAGCACAAGCCAAGCGTTTTGCGTCCTGTTGAGTAACTTGTTAGAACTATACTGCACCGAACTATATTGTAACTAGTTCGGCGATCTTCTCAGCTATCTCAGCCATCGTATCTTCTGAAGAGTCTAAGCCAGATCTAGACGCAAGCAATGGGCTGACATTGCGAAGAGCGTCATACGTTGTATTGTGAACTATAGGAACTAGTCGATTCCCCGCTAACAAAGCTGATAACTCTTTATCAGCAACGCTCTCTTTTGGCAGACGCTCCAACATTGCTGGAGTTACCAAAACAAGACCGACCTTGGAATTTGCTAAACCCTTGTCGATAGCTCTCATCATTGGCACGCCGAGTCCTAGATCTTTTTCACTGAACCAAACTTTTACACCAGCAGCTTCAAGTAAATCATGTAACTCCTTTGCTGATTCTTTTCGATCAGCCCACGCGTGACATAAAAATGCATCTCGAACATCGGGCTGTGCAGCTACCTTAGTTTCAACTGCATCTCTTACCGGAGTTAATGATTGAATTTGTGATGAAGTGTAAGTAACTGAAGAACTCGACTTAGACCAGCGAGGCTTTGAACTTCTTGAACTGCTTCCACCGCCACTGGAATAACTACTCGTACCAGAATAGGAAGAATATGATGGGCTATAGCTGCTATAGCCACCGTACCCTCTACTTTTATAACGACACGCAGGGCAACTTGCCGCAGCTGCCGCCGAACTATGCCCTCTCACTGGTGCGGTACATCTAGCCATGATGTTTTCTCCTTAATTTAAATATAGTTCTAACATGTTTATAGCGAGCGAATCGCGCGTTTTTCTACCACTGCGTCGCTCGCTTTTCTGAATGAATCATTTGTAACAAACTTCTTAACTAATTGCCATTAATACTAAAATGCAGTAATTCTAGCTTTTGTCTCAGGACAAAAACGAGCGATTGGGTCGTTTTCCTGACTATGCAAGCAATATGCTTTGACGAAATAGAACAGTAATTTCGAACGGCCGAAGTTCGCTCTTTTGAGTCATGCGCCTAAACACGTTTAGGGGCAGAATTGAAGCAGTGCTTACATATACCCCAACATTGAAAAGTTTCGATAGCTCAAGAAATCAATGTCGCTATACGTTCCGTGGTGCGAACATTATGATAGTCATGCCGACCAACGCTACCGTTACACCTACAATATCCCATACGGTTGGTCGAATACCATCAACTATCCACAACCATAGTATTGCTACAAAAATATAAACACCACCATAAGCAGCGTAAACCCTACCAGCCGCAGTTGGATGAAGAGAAAGTAACCACGCAAAAAGTGCTAGGGATAGAGCTGCTGGGAGTAAAATCCAGACAGATTTTCCGTCTTTCAGCCAAAGGTAAGGTAGATAACATCCCAATATTTCTGCTACTGCTGTAATAAAGAACAACCCGATAGTTTTTGCTTCTATCAACTCAATTTCCCCATATTTCATTACTAATTAGCTGCTGTTTTTGAGAGCAAATTGATAACAACAACTCCGCTAATTATTAAAGCTATACCCACAAACGCCCATATGTCTAGCTTTTGTCCAAACAATACCCAGCCGATAATAGATACAATTACTACCCCCAAACCAGACCAAACGGCGTAAGCAATTCCTAATGGTATTGATTTTAATGTTAGAGATAAAAAATAGAAGGCTACAGCGTAGCCTACGAAAACAGCTACGGAAGGTGTTAACTTAGTAAAGCCTTCACTAAGTTTAAGACTTGTTGTAGCGATAACTTCACCTAATACAGCAACAAATAGAATTATCCAAGTATTCATAATTATGCCTAATAAATCATCAAAGGGATTGAGAACAGAGATAGTAACTGAATAATAAAAAAATCGTAGACTTGTTGTTTTTTATTAGCTGTGCGCAATCATAGAATATATAATTTCAACTAATTGTTTTTAAATATTTTTATAACTTAACCCATACATTAAATTGAAAATATATTTAAAAGCGAATTTTGATCTTGTAAGTCATCTTGGGGAAAAAATTGTTGTTATCAAGGAAAAAGCAATGGATCAGGCCCAAGACGATGCCCTTCATCCATAAATGCAATACCTTCTAAATCATTAAGGTCTAGAGAAAAGTCAAATACGTCAAAGTTCTCTTGAATGCGGCTTGGCGTCACCGATTTAGGAATGACAATTCGACCTTGTTGCAGATGCCAACGGATTATCACTTGTGCAGCACTTTTACCATGTTTCTCGGCAATGGCAATAATTGTAGGATGGCTTAGTGCCTTACCTTGGCCCAATGGACTCCACGCTTGAGTTTCAATTCCTAGTTTTTTGTGAGCTTGTTGCAATGTGTTTTGCTGTAAATATGGATGCAGCTCAATTTGGTTTAAGGCTGGTTTCACACCCGTTTCATCAATCAATCGCACCAAATGTTCCTGATTGAAATTAGAAACACCAATAGAACGCACTTTTCCCTGTTTTTTAGCTGCAATAAGTGCTTTCCATGTATCCACGTACAAATCCATTTTGGGAGCTGGCCAGTGGATTAGCAACAAGTCAACATAAGACAGCTGCAAGCGTTCGAGACTCGCATCTAATGCAGCAGTAGCCTTATCAAAACCTTGTTCGGGATTCCAGACCTTGGTGGTGACAAACACTTCTTCTCTTGCAATACCTGATTGTTGAATTCCTATCCCAGCACCGTCCTCATTTTCATAAACCGAGGCAGTATCAACGTGGCGATAGCCTGATTTGATTGCTTCACTAACAGCATTTGCCGCTTGTTCTTGAGTTGCTTGCCATACACCAAGGCCTAACTGTGGAATAACGTTACCATCTGACAATGTGATAAACGATTGTTGAAGTGACATAATTACCTCGTATTTCAGTATATTGTGATTAAATTAGTTTGAAGCTAGCGTTTTTGTCCGTCTATCCATGACTATCGAAAACAGCATCAGTAAAATACCGATAATCGCTAACAAACTAGCAACCCAGCCTGTCGACGCCCAACCATATCCAGCCGAAATCACTACTCCACCTAAACTGGCACCAATAGCGTTAGAAATATTAAATGCACTGTGGTTAAGCGCGGCTGCTAAGGTTTGCGCTTTGCCTGCTACATCCATGAGTCGTACCTGTAATGCTGGAACTAACGCGAACCCACCACCAATAAGGAATAAAGTAACCAGCGTACCGAACTTGGAGTTGGCAAAAAGCGCAAATAAAGCAAGAAAGACTACATTCCATATCATAATTAGATAAATGGCACGGATAAGCCCTTTGTCGGCTAGCCAGCCGCCGACAAGATTGCCGAGGACCATGCCGGTACCCCATAACGATAAAATCATCGGAACTTGCTGCTCGGTGAATCCGGAAACTTCCGTCAAGGTCGGCGTAATGTAGCTATAAATTGCAAACATACCGCCGAATCCAATCGCAGCTATCAGCAATGTCAACCAAACTTGCAAGTTTTTCAAGCCGCTGAGTTCACTAGCAATACTGGCGTGTTTATCTTTAGGAACTGCAGGCAAGAATAGCCAAAATAACCCCACAGTGATTGCCCCACCGACAGCCAAAAAGCCAAAGGTTATTCGCCAACCAAAAAGCTGTCCTAGCCACGTCGCTATTGGCACTCCAATTACATTCGCTGCTGCAAGGCCCACCATCACATATCCAGCAGCCTGTGCCTTTTTGTTTTCTGGCACCATTGCTGCAGCCACTAGGCATGCCATGCCATAATAGGCTCCATGAGGCAAACCGCCCATAAATCGTGCAATTAGTAGTGAGTAATGATCCCAAGCTACAGCACTAAATACATAACCTACGGCAAAAAGAACCATCAACGATATCAGCAGTAATTTCTTGGGCCATTTCGCAGCAGCGATAGCAATCAAGGGGGCACCTACAACCACGCCCAACGCATAAGCACTAATGTAGCTGCCAGCTTCAGGCACAGAAACCTGCATTGCTGCTGCTAAACTGGGTAGCAAACTCATCGAGACAAACTCTCCGGTGCCAATGAATAGACCTCCCATACCCAAAGTGATCATTGCGAAAACCATACCAAACGGTGCTTTAATCGGTGCTGTTGTATTTGTAGTCATGTATTAATGTGTATCCTATTTATCGGTTTTAAGTCGTTCAGTAACAAGCTGTTTGAATGATTGCTGATACTCTGGGTGCCAGCGTGACAACGCGGGGCGATTTAAAATCATATCGTCTGCAGACCACTGCATCCGCAATTGGTCCAGTGGCCAGCTCACTTCGTTATCTTCGCAAAAGATATAAAAGTCATCGTTTGCCATACCCGCTAACATACGTTCGACCACTTGCTTTGCACTCCACATCGCGGCTGGCTTTTCCGTGCACTCGGTCATGCCGGGATAGTTCATTGGTGTGAAGGTGTAGCCGGGAATAAGAAGATGAGCTGAAACTAAGCTGTCAGGCGTTTCCCTCAATTCGTGTGCTAGCTGTTCCGTCAGCACCTTAATGGCTGCTTTTGACACTGAATAAGCGCTATTCCCCGGTGGCGTTGTAATACCTTCTTTTGAACCGAGATTTACAATGGCACTGTGGTAATTTTGCTTGAGCAGATATGGCACAAAGTATTGTTGTAATGCTAAGGTTGCCCAAAAGTTGACTTCCATGACAGAGCTCCAGTTATCACTGGACTCCCAAGGCCCCGCAGCGTTGCTAATAGCAACATTATTGATTAGTAGAGAAACATCTCCCCAATCTGTTGCTGTGTTAAAAAGCTGACGTTGATCGCTCTTTGAAGCGACATTACCAACTATGCCCTTTAGCTGTGCGTTTGGGTTACTAGAGCTGATTTTTTCAAGCGCACGCTTTAGCGCTGTTTCATCAATATCAAACAACACCACTTTCATACCTTCAGTAGCTAAACTGTTTGCCAGCGCAAAACCAATTCCTACTGCGGCGCCGGTGATAACGGCGACTTTATCGTGTACAACTGCGAGATGATTCATTAAAGTATCCTTTAAATTTTTGATTTCGGTATTTTTGATGAGCGTAGAACGATCTCAGTTATTTCGGCTGGGACACCTAGACGTATAGGAAAACCATTCCAAAGAGCTGTACCATTGCTGACATATAGAGTCATTTTCCCGATGAGAAATTGTCCAGACATCAAGCCTTGATTGAAAAATCCCAATAGGTAATCAAAGCCTTTGATCATTCCACCGTGAGTGTGGCCTGATAGCTGTAAGCCAACGCCATGCTGTGATACAGCAAGTGCATTTTGAGGTTGGTGTTTGAGTAGCACTATGGGTAAACCTTGCGGTGCATGTTTCATTGCTGCATCGAGATCAGGACCCTGCAATTCAAAACTGCTAGCAACTTCATCTGTAACACCAGCTAAATAAAAACGGCCATCTCCTATTATGGTTCCTTCATTGATGAGCACTTTAATACCCAACTGCGTGAATTTTTCTGCCCACCTGGGAGCATCAAAGTAATACTCGTGATTACCCAAACTAGCATAGACGCCTAATGGTGCGGAAAGACGTTGCAACGGCGTTACATCTTGCTCCCGATTCGAGACTGTACCGTCGATTAAATCACCACTAATGACGATAAGATCAGCATTAAGAGAATTCGTTATATCCACGACTTTATTCGTCCAAGATGAGTCAAATAGCCGGCTGATATGCAGATCTGAAAGTTGTACTACACGAGTGCCGTCATATTGCTGAGCTAATCCGGGCAAAGTGAGCTCGACTGTTTTAACTTGTGGTACCTGTACAGCCTGATTTACACCTATGACTGTTAACCCTAAGGAAGTCAAAAATAAACTTATTTGCAACCGACCAAGGTGCTGGATACAAGATCGTTTTGTGATACACCACCACGTAATAGACATAATGTCCACTAATAGAGTTAGCAGCAGCAACAATACAAAAAAACAGAATGCTCCCGAGGTAATTAAAATTGCCCAGTGTGGCATCTCGGGGGAGAACATGTTACCGAAGACCCATGTCAGTAGCAGGTGATACTCCGAAACAAACAACAAGGCGATAGCCATACCGGCTCTAAGAGAACGACTTAACGATAATCGCCAGACGAAGCGCCATAACAAGTATAAATAACCAACAGTGATCGCGATATGAAACATTTTTCAGCGTTTACCCATGTAAGTTCAAAATCATCTATTTATAATTTACACTAATTAATCACTGACATTATTTAGACTTTATTCACCACCTATTGAATTAAACTCAACAATATGGAGTTTTACTATGCCTTCTCTTCCAACAGGGAACCTATCGCGTGCAGATTTAGCCGATTTAAATGCCTTTCTTTGTGTGGCGACCCATAAAAGCTTCTCCAAAGCTGCAATTGCATTAGGTATTACAACTTCTGCGCTCAGTCATTCCATTAGAAATTTAGAGAGTAGACTGGGTGTTCGTTTACTCAATCGCACCACACGAACTGTTTCACCCACAGACGCTGGTCATACACTCGTTAGGCGGTTGACGATTGGATTTGAAGAGATTGGCGCTGCACTGGCCGAACTGGACCAGCATCGTGATAAGCCAACCGGCAGGTTGCGTATCAATGTTCTAAGTGATGGTGCAAGATTACTTATGGCTCAGTCTTTGCCAAAATTCTTACAAGCCTATCCAGAAATGGCTGTTGAAGTGGCGGTAGACGATCGCATCATCGACATTCTTGAGGCAGGATTTGATGCCGGAATACGTTATGGTGGGACTATACCAGAAGACCTAATTGCTCTACGAGTGAGCGACCACCTTAAATGGGTAGCCTGTGCATCACCTAAATACCTTAATAGCTCTCCCAAAATTGAAATGCCTGAAGACCTCAAACAACATAATTGTATTCAGTTAAGAACTGGATTCGGCGTGATATATCATTGGGATTTTGAAAAAAATGGTCAACAATGCTCTATCGATGTCCCGGGGCAACTATGCGTCAATGAAACAGCAATAGGTATCGACATCGCACTGGCTGGACGAGGTGTTATGTATTGTCTAGAAGAACGTATTAAACCCTATTTAGAGAATGGCAGTTTACAAGTAGTCCTACCTGATTGGGCTCCCATAGAAGAACCATTTTATATTTATTACTCAGGGCGAAGACAAATGCCGCCGGGGTTGAAAGAGCTAATCGAAATTTTGAGGTCTGATTCCGACGAATGGGGAAAGTAAGGGCTCTAATATTTTATTCCTATTCATGAAACAACTTAAGATATT
This sequence comes from Pseudoalteromonas sp. S2721, assembly GCF_005887425.1. Taxonomy (NCBI): domain Bacteria; kingdom Pseudomonadati; phylum Pseudomonadota; class Gammaproteobacteria; order Alteromonadales; family Pseudoalteromonadaceae; genus Pseudoalteromonas; species Pseudoalteromonas sp. S2721. The sequence continues at coordinate 187,669 of NZ_PNCZ01000012.1, read as the reverse complement.
AACTGATAAAAATGTTATCGACACGATTAGGTAGTTAAACTAAAAACTCTTCAAAGTTATAGCTAACTTGGTTTTGGACATATGAGTTAGATTAGGTGTCGGCTTTTACAGCAAACTCTGGTTTAAAGTCCAATACAACCGGTGCAAACGGACTACTTGATGTAACCCAGCTTTTGGGGTGCCACAAGTGACAAGCAGGAATATCGATCAGCGCAAGATCTCTGCGACCTTTAACTTGAACTTGGATCCGCCAACAGCGCCCCGAAGAGCCACCAAATTCATCTATAATTTTTGCCACTCTTATAATTGTTCCCTTTGGATATTTTATAACCACTTCGCCGAGACAGTTACTTTCTTGCCCCTCTGCTGCAAGCATAAAATCATCAGTCCAAACTCCGCAATCACCTTTATAAAGAATACTGTCTTGTGTTAATCGGTAATCTTCATGCGCAAAACCAACAAATCTGTCGTTTTCTGTAACAACACTTCCGCAGCCAGATAGCAAGAAAAGTACTAGGAGAGTGAAGTTTTTCATTGAGATACCTAACATTTTAAGCAGCGTATTACCGAAAATTCCCGTTAACACTCAATGTGTTAATTTCCAGAATTATCAAAATACGATTTTTATTAATTTAATTATTAATAACTTACACATAGCCAAAAGGAATTACAATTGTTTAGGCTACGCTATAACCGAGAATTTACTTATTCGAGAATGGAGAGAATTACATTACGAGAACACGCATAAAAATAGCATGTAAATTAGTAACTTAAATATTTATGAAAATTTTAACGAGAAGCCAATTAAATTGCATAACGAGAATTGATTATTTATTCATTAACACTTTGAATACCTGCTTCACTCAAAGCTGTCCTTAGAGTAATTACGTTAACTCACTTTGGGGCAAAAGCGAGTTATATTTATAACCCGTCAATGGACATTTTTGAGTTAGGACTTTTGCTCTACTATGTGAGTTTAAGATTAATATTTCTATGGCTAACGCCCCACTAAACTGCGCCACTTTGTGGCGTCAGATTTCAGTGGCTTGTTATGTGTTTATTTAGCTCAACTATTAATAAACATCTATTTGGGAAATCAGCAGTATCAATGACATTCTGCTTTAATTGAATAAGTCTATCGATTGCAGTCAGCTATTTTATTCAAGTTAATTTTTACTTCCAGAAAATGAAATTAAATATTTTTTTGCGAAGTCATATGGATCTGACACATAAGCTTCCGAAATGTCGGCAGGCTCATCAAACCAAGAGTGGTGAGACCATTTCCACTTTTTTGTTCCTTCGAATTCGTTAAATGAATCCCAATTGGCTCTTTTCTCATAAGAGTTACACGTTAGAATCAAGCATTCTGTCAAACGAGGAAGGAACACTATTTCAGAAAAAATGCGATTAAGAGCCATAGACTTCGGTTCAAAATAAATTCCGACATGAACAGATTTTAGTTTGCTATGATTCCATATATTATACTTCGTATCATATTCATCTTCTGAAACGAAGGCTGAAAGAACTGCACTACTAATTCCGAATGGATTCCGCCGCTTAATTCTCTCTATATCACTTTCAACGAGCGAATCCGATCCGCTTCGACGTGACAATAGATCAATCACTGAGCGCTTATTCTGAACAAGTTCAAAGTCGTCGTATTTCACAGTCCGAACCTCAAAAAATTCAGATATTTCTGACATTTTCTCTGACGCGCTTAAAGTGTGTTCGAACACACTATCTATAAATTCCTGCGCTTTTGCCATCTGTGGAATTAATGCTTCAATACTTTCAATAGCCTCTTTTGCTAGAGCAAATTCTGTTGCAGGAGGTGAAGCCACTTGTTGATCGCCATCAGAAACGACAAAATAGGAGTTTCTAAAGTCGTTTAAGTGCAGCGCATCGGAACAAAATTTTTCTTGAGAAGTGCTCTGACGTATGAAGTGCGGTGTTTGGCTGGGGTGGTTTATGAAAGCATCTCGTAGGGCGCTCTCAACATCAGAATAATAGACTGGACCTTTCTCTTTATTCAGGCAAGCCTTGATAAATTCGTCAGTAAAAAGACTGATGTGGTCGCCTGCAAGCGAAAACTGGTTTTCAGTGCAAGATGAAAACTGTACAAAATTGGAAATCCTGCTCTTCAAGGTGTATGACAGTGGAGTCGCTTGGTTTTTGATTATGCTGCGCCCAGCTTCGCATGCATCTATCACAACCACTGACAATTCAGATTTAAACAGACGAATCAAGTCAAATGCTTCGTTTCTCGATAGGCCAGTGGTATTTGGCGACGACTCCTTAAAACTTGAAAAGCACATGAAAAAGTCATCAGAATTTGAGAGGCCATGGCCAGAGAAGTACAAAAATATCTCTTCAACTCCATCACTAGACTCCGCTAACACTCTGAGCTCATCTTTAACTAAATTAACTGGTTTATCTATATACACCTTGATACTACTAAATTTTTTAGTAGCCAAAAGCAATTCACGCATTTTTTCTACATCGTTAGCACAACAATTTAGCGCCGCCAACTCATCGTACTTTGTATTGCCTATAAGAATTGCAAGGTTCTGACTCATTTAATGCACCTAGATTTATAAAGTATTTTTGTGTTCAAGAATTAAATGTTTCACTTTAAAGATAAAGCGCAAAAAAAAATCAATACTCACTTTACCATCTGGAGTACGCATAGGTTTCGCTTTAACACATAACGCCGCCAGCAGGGGTGAAAAAACCAGAGCGAAGCGGCGGTTTTGGCATCCCTCTGGCTAGCCTTGTTACGTGGCTTACTCAAACTCACTGTATGAGTAAAATTTTGTCCCCTCTAAGAGTGAAATGTAAGCCTGCAATGGCTCACATTTAGATTTCTCTTTGACTGACTTTAACTGTTGATTAAACTTTCCAGACCTCCACAGCCTAGCTATTACAACCTTATCTCTTTCATTAAGATCGACTTTGTCTCGTTGCCATAAATCAATTTTCATTTCACGATAGAGATCAGCTTGTCTTAGTGAAATAGTTGTTTTAGCTTGGAGTAGAGCTTCGTCAATAGCGGTGCTTATCTCACTGCTTATAACAGGCTCGGGAGCGCCATTTGTATCAACCGATATTTGACCACCCCAAAAGAGGTTATTTTCCCCCTCGATGAACACAAAGTATTCACTATACAGTGTTGCTTTAATAACTTGATCAGCAGTAATGATCACTGTAGGCATGCCAAAACCGGCCAAGTAATTCCCTTCATAAACCTTAAGTATTGAGTCGGTCATTCATATCTCCTGATGAACTTTGAGCACGTAACAGCTTATTAGTGCGCATGCGCGTTTACCTCATTGGACCAGTGAAAACGGGCAAAGTTAACTATTTGTATACAATGAACTTATCAGTATTTTGCTAAATATACCATCAAGAAAAACACGCATGCGCGTTTCCCAAACCTATTATCTAACCCATAGGGTTTATAATTGAATGATTTTAATGGTATTTTCCAAGGTTGAAACGTGAAAACGCGCACGAAGTTGGGATAAAAATCGTCATGATTTCAATATGACTGTATGCCTGTCCAGCTTTTAGGCATTTCAAAGAATTGCATAGTTTGAGTGAATTGGATGAAAATTTCTAGGCAATAAAGTCTGCTCTTAACTGCTCCATCGACCAGGTGCCAACAAACTTTAGGGCAAAAACGAGTTATATTCAAAACCCTCCATTAAACAAAAAGTTTTAGGAAGTTGGCAGTATTAGGCGTATTCCTATAGAAGTTTTTATGACCTATCACCTTAACAACCGGCGCAGCTTTGCTGCCCCGCCACCTGAAATGCGCGAAGTTAATTAACTTATTACAAGGAATTTTGCTCAGCCTCGTGGGCTACTTTTTTAAGTGTTTCATTATAGGCTTGTGCGTCATTGGAAAAATGTGCACGCCTATGACAGTTAGGGCAAAGAGCTACTACGTTCTCAGGGTGGTCCGGCCCACCATCTGCGAGCCGATGAACATGATGGCACTCAAGATATGGCCCGCTTTTAGTCTGAAAGGGAGCGCTAGCTCCACACCCTTCGCATATTCCCTTTGATCTAGCGATAACGTAAAGCTTTAGTGCTAGTGAGCGGTAATAAGCAATTTCTTGTTTTACTTTGGGTGTACTTGTTCTAGAGCTTTGGTTTAATGCAGCTTTACGTAAATCTTTAATGCTTTTGTTTTTAAGCTGCTTCGGACTCTCTGGAGAAAAGGTAGCTTTCGGTTCTGCGACGGTATTTTCTTTGCCAGATGAATCTATATCTAGATGAAAGACGAAAGCTGTTCTATTGTTCCCATCTCGGTCAGGACGATCTTCCTCATGGTAGCCCAAACATTCTGCTGAACCAATGTAACGCACATATGCTTTTCGAATATATTCAAATACGTGAATGGCTTTACCACTTATTGTATGCTCAAAAATGGCTTTATTACCAGACACCATTTTCATGTCACCGATTTGACCTTCGCCTGTATACCAAAATAAACCATCTTCATGGTACTCATCTCGATAGCCATGCTGTTCGCCCGAGTCAGAGGTGAAAATAAAAACCACTGGGTGATTTTTCGGTGTAGATATTCCACCTTGAGCCTGGCCACCATATACACCATGAATTTCTTCTTTTCTTTTATATTCTTTGCCAATTTCAAACACGGTACTTCCTTAAGTCTTGTAATAAATTAATAGCTTGCTAATTGCTTAATTACTTGGCACTTATCCAAAACTTTTCAACGTAATTTTGATTAATTGCTAATTCAAGTTCATGAGTGTGTTTTTTGTTAGCTAGTTCCGTTTGTTTCAACTGTTTTAATAGCTTCTCGTTTCTTGAATTCAATCGTTCAATATCAAGTTGGGAGGGGATAACATTTAGTTTTTGAGAGTTACAGCCTTTGTGAGCATAAACTAAATTCCATAGATCATCGCTATACATAAATGACCAAGGGATCACATGATCGATACTTAATTGGTCTTCATGAATAGGGTTGCGACAAATAAAGCATATTCTTTTACTATTTGTAACATCAAGGTAAGGCCAAAAAGGCCGCAAAGATTTTCGCCGAATTGACTCTCCTAAATCCATTGATTTCACTTTTTTAGCAACTCGAGGAGATGTATTAAACTGCTCTAAGATCTGAGTCCAACGAAAGTTAATAGAATCAAACAAGAGTGAAGAGTTTTGAGCAAGGACCTGTATATTTTCTAATAAGATAAAGTCAGCTCCTTGTTCATAAAAATAGAGTTCAGCCTTTTCATTGCCTAAATTTAAAAAACGCCAACTAACATCCCTTTTCAAAATGCTCACCAATTTTTTATAGTTGATGTCTAATAAATGCTCTACTAGCTCAAATCGTTTGGGAATTTGCGTTCCTTGAATCACATAAAAAGAGTTAATTAAGTATTTTACTTTTTTAATAAACTCGGGAGGTTTTGAAGGGTTACTCCCTTGTACTAAATCAAAGAAAATTGTTTGATTCCAGTAATTCCGAAGCATCACCTTAGCTATTTCTTCTAAATAGATCCGAGGTTCGGTTCTATTAATTGACAACTCAACAATTGCTCTGGCCCAAGCCATTTTATAGGTATTATCGACGCTGCTATTTTGAATAACTAATAAAAATTGGTTCAGAAAATTAGTCACTTAATTAAATCCTTATATTTCACGATATAATTTGATGGGTTTTGAGCAAACGCATATAGCACTTGCCATTTCGTCCAGGTCTATTAATTTTTGCCATCCACAAAATATCTTTTGAACCACGATTTTGTAGCTAAAACACACAAGATTGGATTCATTTATATCTGTAAATTTTTCCTTTCACTTCTCTGCTACCAGAACCATATTTAAAAGAGATATAAATCAATACACCAGCATTTACATGGGTTATCAACACCTCATTGAGGTGTGAGCCATATGACCACTGTTCTCAAACTGAACGCTATAAATACAAAAACAGACCCAAAGCAATAATGCCAAGCGTTTGAATCACTCTTAAATTGTTTGCTTAGTTTATGACTTCCCAGTCGCGGGAAGTAGCCCAGAAAAAATTGGAGTTTACTTAAGCTTACTCAACTTTAATTTCAAATATTCAGCGTTTGGCTGGTTCTCTAGGTCCGAAGGTGCGCGAAAAAACAAAGCTGTTTCACTTATACTACTACTATGAATAACTGAATAATCAGGCTCTATTACAATTAAACCTCTATCAAATGCAATTTCATGATTTACACACAAACAAATACCGTTACTCACACAGTCAGGGCCCCCATTTACTACATCCATAATGTGCGCAGCACGCAATAAAGATGCCTCCTCGATTGAACACAATGCACATTTATTACCGTATGCTTCAAGAACTTGTTTTCTAAATGAGGACTGTTTTCTGACTGGTTTCTTTACTACAGATTCCTGCCATTCTCTTCCATTTGGATAAGGACGTCGTTTTTGAAGTTCTTCCTCCGACTCATATGCGTAGTTTCCGTCCTCATCGACAGTAGCACGAGGGAGGCTTTGGAAACGTATTCTACTTACATCTAAAAAGACTGGAGGCCCTCCGGGTGAAAGCATTAGCACCAGTCTTATTTCATCTCTAGTTTGATAGTGTTCAAACATCGCTATGGCATTAAAGTTATCATCTAGCGCCTTTATCCATTTAGGTTCTAAATTTTGATTTCTACCCTCTCGGATAGAAGCATCATTTGCTTCTTCAAGAATTTTCTTTGGCAAATATATAAATGTTTTATTCATATACTCCTCGATAGCTGATATGTAAACTTAATACCTTGCTAAAATGTGAGTAACGCAATACAAAAGTTACCGTACAAAGCCTTAATCACATAAGCTATTGCAAATTAAAAATACCACGCGTTACCTATCACTTTTAAGCAACTTTTTAGGCGAAATCAACTGACCTGAACTGTCAAAAAGTATTGAGACTTCTCCTTTTTTTAGCCTTTCCCTAAAATTGTCAATGGCGACTTTCCCATCTAGTAGATCACCTAGTAACATATCCATTATTTTACCCAAGAGATCTTGCTCAAATGGCTCAAAGACAGGTTTTGAACCATTGAATTTACATATCATTTTTGGAGGTTCGATTCCTGACTTATCAGAAATTGTAGAGTGATTGGGTGGATTCTTTAAGTGTAAATTGCAACAAGCAAAGTTTGCCACCAGTTCACGAAATTGCATACTTGTGACAGTTTGACCTAACATTGGTAAGATCGAATATCGCAGTTTATTTTCAACGGCACCTGCATCACCAAAGACAGCGATAGCGCCTACGTTATTGACGATTATTCCTGACGTATTTGCAAAGGATACATCCACATAATCAAAGTCTTTCTCATTATCAACGTTATCTATTTCTATAATAAACAAAGAACCAATACAATGTGAGTCCAAGTTAGATTTTGTGTATGGCACACGACTCAAACAATATATATGATGAAAAATTTCCCACTCGTACCCAACACCTTCTGCAATCGATTTATGTTCAAAACTCTTGTTTAAATACATCCGTAATGACTGGTCTTTGATATGTGTTTTAACAAAAATTACAGCTAGCCATAGATACAATTTTAAATTGCCATCTTGTTTAAGATATTCCATAACGCCTTCAAAGCCACCAGAGAAAGCTTTACTCAATGGAACCTCTAGCTCTTCACTCAATAAACTATTGCATTCTATACAGCAAGGAACAACATACTGACCATATTTCAGTTTTGTATCATTTGGCAAATTGACGTTTTCATTGTGCAGGTTAAATTTTTTAAGAATCCAATTTGGTATTACATGTTCCTTGTTGTAGTTGCCTGACTTCAATACTTTAGTACATATAAAACATACATCTGAGTTGCAAACTTCTGATGCAAATGCTTTGATACTAACAAATGTCGTTTTACCCTTTGCGTCAACAAAGTTTCCGTTGCTTAACTTCATCATATCTCCCTTCGCTTAGCATATAATTAGCGAGTAAATCGCGCGTTTCCCTATCCCTGCGTAGCTCATATTTCTTATTTTTTATTTATAAAGGGTTGAAAAATGGAAGCTAGTTCTTCATGTGGTCGTTACATTGCAGGTTATTCGCTAGCCCAACTGTACTCACAAGAACAATCAATACTTTTTAAGTTAGATTGAGAGTTTTATTCACTATCTAAAGAAGCTTCAACCAAGATCAATGGCTTTTGCTGAAGCACTTTAAGTCAGCTAATAAATTCCTACTTTAATATTGCTACATTATGTTATCCGTAAAGCTATGTATAGAGGAAATGTAGAATACCTTAGAAACATCCTAACAATTTAGGTCCTTAGACTTAAGTTAAACAAATAATTGCCTTTTAAAAATAAGCAGGCCGAACAAAAATTTCAATCTTCAAATTTGCTAGATTCTCGCTAGATTAGAAGCGGACTCATGACTTACCGATAATGTATATTTAAAGGGTTTAGCTGCTAATAGAGAAAATAATATGTAAAGACATTTTCTAAATTCAATAATTTCAACCAAAAAAGCTCACTTAACAAGCGGTTACAGTGCGACATAAATCAACTTTGGCGTTATCAATTGAGGCGTTTTTCATAATTATTTTAAATAATATAAAGATGTATACGTTTACACCACAAAGAAATTAATCAATTAAAAACAGTACGTTATAATTATCAATATCCGTGGAACATATGGCATATGCGCGACATAAAAAGAAACTGTCATAACTTTGTCGTCACGCATGTTTCTGAGTGCAATCCGTAAAAATAAGCTTGGCATGATAGAAATATTTGATCCCATCGAAAGAGTGCGTGGAAAGAGTCACCAAAAAATAAATTGACAAAAATTGACAGTAATTGACAGTAATTGACAATGACTAACAAAACAATTTGATAAATACTCTTTCCAACCTTAACCAACGGAGAAATTATATGGGTAGTTATACGAAGCTTGAGTCACAGTTAATTGTTGTTCATTCGATCAAGGTTGCAGAAAGAAGAGGCGAATCTCAAGCGGAGATATGCGAAGAGTTTGATATTGACCCATCACTGCTATCAAGAGCAAAGAAAGGAGAGCGAAAACTTCAAAATGAAACTCTAGATATGCTAACAAGTCATTATGGCAGACCAAATAGTCTTGCCGCTGGTATTTACATTAAGGCCGAAAAGCTCAACACTACTTCTGAGTTTAAAAAATCATATAACCTTGTAAACGATATTCTATTTGCACAGAAGCTTAATGAGGTTTGGTGCTGCCCAGCCTTTTTGAAAACAATACAAATGATTCTGCTAAATAACGATGCGGAGCCTTACGATGAATTGAATCTAAAGAGCCAATTGCATGAATTATTAGCTGATGAAGCCTTTAAAGAATGGTTCGATTTATATGAACCTCAATCATTAACATTCACCTTCCCACTATCTCAAAAAGAGTCAAATATTGCATATCAAGGCCCAAGTCTAAAAGAAATATTAGCTCTTTATAAAATCCATGTAGCGACTAAGGATGAAATTTATATAACGTTTTTCCAACGATTAGGCCATATGGCATATGGCCTTTGCGGGTTAAAAGAATTTAATTTCGAAAACACGGTTTTTTCGTTAAAAAATATACCAATCGAAGAGGAATACGTTATCAGGGGAAGTAGCATCATGAACTTATCTGGCCAATTAAAAAATAAAAAGCTATTAGATACTTATAAATTTTTCAAACAATATAGTTTAAAAAAGCACTTGAATTGTTTTCCATTCTCGTATTCAGAAGCCAAAGTAAAGGACCGGACAGAGTATGACTCTTCTTTGAATTTATCTGAGTATAGTTTGACCATCTATCAAACTAATAACTTGGAATATTATGCAGAAATTAAAATTTTTGATACTAGCTCAATTTTAAAAACCCAAAAAAGAAAGTGCCTTGTGAAACTAGATGGCACAAAAATAATTGAGGATTTAATGATTATCTTTAAAGCCCTCAACATAGAAGATGAAATTGATAAACAAAATTTAAAAATTAAGTTAGCTGAAGTTGGTGCATCTTTACCTGGAGTAATATCTTTGGACTAATAAAACAAGTCGTATTATTTTAATAAATGTATAGCTCAACCTAGAGTTAAACAACTAAATTTAAGATAGGTTGAGCGCAATATTTTATGTCTTGAAGATAATAAAAATAATTAAAGTTTAAATAAAATTTACTTTAACACTCTCATCCCCTTTATAAAAATTAAGTTTTTTAAAACTCAACAATAACATTAACCTTTATAGCAGATTTAATTTCCTCATAAGAGTTTCTGACTTTCTCTAGTGATGTTTTACCTTTAGCAAACTTACACATCAAATCTAATTGCGCATTTAATGTTGAGTCAAACACTTGATTAAAATCCTTTGAGAAGTCAAGCTCAAATTCATGCTTACTGATAGGATTAAATGTTAATTCTCGTAGTTCTAAAATACTTGTAAACATGTCATCATGAAATAGATTGTATCTTTGCATAATTTTATTTGCAGCATCGAAGTCAGGCTCGCAACCTGAAGCTATGATATTCATATTCATAATCTTACTTTCGACACCATCAAAATAATTGTTATTTTCAGATTTGAATTTAACGCTAGCCTTAGCTGTCATCGCTTGTTCAGCTTTAATATCTAGTTTAATTGAATCATTATTACTTTTTGCAGATTTCAAATTCTCAATATTTTTAATAGTTATTGACTTTGCTCCTAATGCTACGCACAAATTCACCCAAATCCTGTACTTTTTTAGGGTACTATCTTCTGCAAAGCTATCTATTGTATTAAACTGATTACTATAATCACCTTTAACAAGTATCTCACCTGGCTTTATATTTGATGGATTTGTTACTTTAATTAAACTATCAAGCTTTTCATTAGCAACAGGCAAAATAACTACCTCTGTATCCAGCTGACTTTCATTAAATTTGTTAAAATCTGTTTGCGAACTTACTTTAAGCTCATTCATGAAATTATCATCAACTATTAAAACTTTCTTTGTATAATTATTTATCATTAAAAACCTTTACTATTAAATAATATATGAAGAAACAAATAAAATTTATTTCCATTTAAAAAATCAAACAAGCGCTTGATATTACTCTTATAGTTTTCATTAAACTTTCTATTTGTTAATTTCTCTAAATTCTCAACCAGCTCAGTGTCCAAATTTAGTTTGTTATCATATACATTAAGTAACATCATAATAGGTGATATTCTACCACTTTCATCTCTAGTGTCCGGCTCTAGACAAATTAGACAATCTCCATAAAACGTGACTTTGCAATTTATAGTGTGATTAGCTATTCTCCATTGTCTGCCAGTATTAGAAAAGCTATCTAGAACTTGCCTTATAAGCTCCCCCTCGTTTGAGGAAGAATTTAGGTGAAAAATCCGGCAAGATCTCCGGTCTAATTTAAAATATTGCGTATCCCCACCACTATCTAATGTTTGAGTATAAAAATATGTTTTGAATAACCTTTTATTACCCACAAATATCATAAGAAATACTCTTTAACATGTTCCTAAAGCTTTGTTTGTCTATAAGGTTTGCAGAATAGACATGACCAACAATACCTTCTGAGTTCACCAGTTCTTCCCCTAAGCTCTCAAGCTTTTCAAAAATTATTTTAAAATCACTACTATCTTGGATTTTGTTATTAACTTCAGAAGGGTTTATATCTTTAAAACTAGATTTATCAAGGTGAGTACAAATTATGTTAACGGGTTTAATGCTACTTATTTCTGGATTACTAATTGCTTCAACAGTAAGTTTTAAATCATTTTTAACTTTTTGTATATAATCTTTATCCTCAAGCTTTGATAAATTTATAAGGTAGAAGATATGCTGTTTTTCTTGTACCAACTTTTTCCATGATGTTTTTCTATCATTAGTTCCTGGGAAATCTGTAATTTCCTCAATTTTGAAACTCATATCTTCATAAATTAACGGTTTTATATCCTTGAAGCGCGTCATTTCAGAAGTTGTTCTTTTTTCTTTTGGTAACTCTTTTTGTTGTAATTGATATACAAAAGTCGTTTTTCCACTATTGGGTCTACCCCATATAGCAAAAGTGCCTAATGAAATAGTGCTTCTCTTTTTGTAGTTAGCTCTTGCATATAACCCTGCTCCTATAGCCGTAACAGCAGCAACTCCACCTATAATTATTGGTAGCATCCTTCTTATTTCCTTCTATTGGTATACTTAAACTTATGTATTCTTTAGTTGTGAATTACTTAAATAGGGAACCTTCCCCGATGGCACCAAGTTTGCTGCAGCTTCGAGATGTATATCTTGATCATCAAAAAAAATATGTGGCCTAAAAGCTTTCAGTACTTTTCCCTTTTCCAAACCTCCAAGGAAAAATGCTTCATCTACATACACCCCCCATGCTCTTAGAGTCTTTATGACACGCATCTCTGATGGACTATTTCTTGCGGTAACAATAGCGATCCTAACAGGCGAATACTCGACTCTCATTGGTAGGCGCTCTTGTAAAGTTGCTAATTTTTTTAACAAAGTAGCATAAGGGCCTTCCTCCATAGGAGTATCTTGCATCGCATCCTCTTGTGCATGAAAAGCTTCCATTCCTTGGGTTTTATAAACTAACTCACTCTTATCAGAAAATAATACTGCATCTCCATCGAAGGCCAACCTTACCTGCCCATCGGGAATACTAGATTCTTCTTTGGGTGGAGCTTTTAAAATGGCTGCAGCAGAGTGCTTAGAGTCAATAACTTGTTGTGCATCTGCAATATCAGTTGTTAGAAATAAATCGACATCAAAAGCTTCAACGTAATCAGCAGCTGATTCACCAGCAGTAAAAGCAGACCTTGTAATATTTAATTTTTCATGCCGAATGCTATTTAAAACTCTTAAACCGGTATCAGGGCTATTTCTAGACATAACTACAACTTCAACTAAGGGAGATTTATCCGTGCTCTGCATGAATTCATTAAGCCCTAATAGAGCTCTTACTAAGGGAAAACCTGTACCTGGTTCTAAAGGTTCAGATTCATGTTTTTTCATGTACTCCCGAAATAGCTCTATTGCTTTATCAGGATCCAAATTTTTAGTCTCACTAAAAATTTTATCGGATTCACTCATATCGAATAGTGCGGTTGCAGAAATGCCTACAACGAGTGTGTTGGAAAGATCAAATGGCATATAACATCCTTGCAATAAAAAAATAATTATTTCCCGCATTCACAGTAAATAATATTTCTGAATCCCTTTTTAACTATTCTTAGCAAATTAAGAGTTTATTTCAAATAAAATAAGATAAAATTAGGGTTTCCCCTTTAAACCCTTAATTTTAGATTGAAACCAAACATGTTAATTTACTAAATTCATTGTATTTACTCTTACATCCTGTGGTCTAGTATGCTTGTAAAGCCAGACAAGCATTGATCATATCTAAAATACCTTTTATCGTTTCTAGTAAGCAATGAATTTGCTACGAGTATAAAAACATTGAATATAGTAAAAAAGTACCTGTAAGTGCAATCAATTCCATAGCTAATCTATTGAGGAAAGCTTGCCCCTTAGTGAGCTTCATTTAGACTCACTAAGGGGCAAGCCACGGGGTAAACTGAGAATGTTTGTTATCTTCCAATCATGTTCAAGTACCGAAAATACGCTTCAACTCAAAAACAATCCATCAAATGCTCACTCCACCACTCCATCATTTCCTTTCTGCGAGCCAAATATTGAGCCCGATTATATGCTCGTCTAACCTCATTTTTATCAGTATGGGCCAGTGCGCTTTCAATTAAATCAGGGTCGAAACCCTTTTCATTAAGAATTGTACTACCTAAAGCTCTTAAGCCATGAGCTACTAGAATGTTTTGAAAGCCCATTCTTTTTAAGGCAGCATTTGCAGTTTGTGGATTAGTATGAGTTCTTGGATTTCGGTCCGCAGGAAAGATATATTCTAAATGAGCACTTATTGGTTTCATAAGCTCAAGCAAATGTAGTGACTGCTTAGTTAAAGGAATTTTATGCTCCTTCCTTGCTTTCATTCTTTCTGCAGGAATAGTCCAAATTTCATTTTCAAAATCTATTTCAGACCATTTAGCACAAGCTGCTTCTGATGGCCTGCATAATGTATGTAGTTGCCACTCGATGAGGCAACGCGTTGTATATTTTATACTCGCACGATTTAGTCGTTCTAATAATTCAGGTAACCTTTCGGGCTCAATGGTATTCATGTGATTACGTTTAGGAGACTGAAAGGCACTCTTAATTCCAGCTAATGGATTAGCATGGATAATTCCCGTATTAACAGCATACGTCATGATCTCATTTACACGTTGGCAAAGACGTCTAATTTGCTCATACACGCCTCGTGCTGCTAAGGGTTGCATCACTTCAATAACTAAAGGCGCTGTTAAGTCTCTTATTGCTCTATCTCCTAGCCTAGGAAATAAGTGATTTTCTAAAGAACTCCATAAATCCTCAGCATACCCTTCTGTCACAGTGGTCTTTTTTATTTCGAACCACTTTTGAGCCACCAGCCTAAAAGTATTTTGAGCTTCGCTTATTTCAAATGCCTCAGCCTGTTTTTTGTGCTCTTTGGGGTCAATGTTTTTTGCGAGCAATGTGCGGGCTTCTTCTCTTAATTGCCTAGCTTCTTTTAGAGTAATTAGTGGGTAAGTACCAAAGCTAATATTTGTTCTTTTTTTGGTATAGGGAGGGCTATATCGAAAGATCCAAGATTTAGTTCCTGATGTAAGAACTCTTAAAATTAAACCTTCGCCATCTGATAACTCATAATTTTTATCTGATGCTTTAGCTCTTTTTATTTGAGTATCATTTAATCGAGTTGCTACTTTAGGCATTGTTTGCACCTGCTGAATGTGGTCACTTTGAATTTATGGCCCATGGCTTTTGGCCTATCAATTTGGTGGGCCACTCTATGGTACATCGTTACCCGAAAAGTGCAAAACAACGTCGAACAGTACAGATACAAAAAACCCCTCAAACCTAGAAGATTTGAGGGGTTTCAGGTCGTCTTCGGTGGTAACCGAATACTGTATTGGTGGAGCTGGGGGGATTTGAACCCCCGTCCGAAAAGCCTCGACCTTTGGTACTACATGCTTAGTATCGTCTTTTAGTTAACCTTATACAGCTCGGACGAACACGATCTGCAAAGGCGAGGCCGCTTAGTTTTAGCCCTTCAACCCCGGCCAGGGTTTCCGTAGCGAGTCCGTGTAGGGTGACACTTCAGAACCGGGTCCACAGACATACACCGGAGAAGTGCTAGCGGGCTATTATGCCGCTAGAGCGTAGTTATCGTCGTTTGCGATTACTTTAAATTGCGGCTTTTTTACGAGGCCAACCGCACCTCGACATGCACCTCGGGCGTCTTGAATTCCGTCGAATCCTAATCAGCCCCTGAATTTGCTATCTCATTCAGAGTGTCTGTGCAGTATAACTGAGTAGCCTGTTCAGACTCAAGGCATTAATCGGGAAATTTTTGCTAAGTGCCTTTGACTGCTGAAATTTCAAGCAGGAAAAGTCAGTTTTATACATATTTTCACATTTTAATCATACAAATCCTTAACATAGTACAAAAGTTGTGCTGAAATAGGAAACGTTGTTACCCTTCTCCAAAAATAACCTGTAACAACACATAACTATAATAACAGGCAGTTTTTTACAGGGCTTTTCAGATGTCGATGTTTTCATTCGATGAACAAAGTGGCTATGTCTCTTTGTGTGAGCATCCTAGGGATGCGGGTTTTCCTACTACGAGTTCTCAATTAATTGAATTACTTGAGCAGTCGCCTTATGCCAACTACGAATATATTGATGCCAATATAGGTAAGTTGTTCATCCCTAGCAGCCAATATCAAAACCAATCTTTAGTGGTTGCTAAAGCCGTTGATGCTCACCTTGAAGTAAAAGTCGATGCTAAAAACATGGTGGTTGAAGCAAGCTTAACAACAGCCCGTGGCGGTAAAATTGTTAGCATGGATATGGCGCAAGAGGTGCTTGCAGCGGCGGGCGTGATTAAAGGCATTAGTTTACGTGCCCTTGATACCTTTTTAGGCCAACAATTTAAGCAACCACCCGGCGCCCATTACACCGCAATTGTTGCCCATGGCAGAATGCCTAAAGAAGGCACTGATGCTAAATTTGTACGCTTATGCTCTACAGCACAAGACCGCGTTCTTAGCCCGCAAGCGACCTCTGGCGGTAAAGTCGACATGCGTAATTTAGGTGCCATTATTACCGTTAAACCCGGCACGCCATTAATGCAACGAGTGCCTGCAACACCCGGCGAAGATGGCTTTACGGTGTTTGGTGATGTGATGCCAGCTAAGTCCGGTAAAGACTTACCTCTTGAGCCATTTGAAGGAACGCGTATCGATCCAAACAATAGCAATATGTTAATTGCCGATGCTAAAGGCGTGCCTGTTGCCCTACCCCGCGGTATGCGTGTGGACGATGTATTGTGCTTTCATCATGTTGATGTAAGTACTGGCCATGTCGAATTTGATGGCAGTGTCATTATCAGTGGTGATGTAAAAGATGGAATGCGCGTCAAAGCAACGGGTGATATCACTGTATTAGGCTTTGTTGAATCAGCCACAATTGAAAGTAAAAGTGAAGTCACCGTGATGCTTGGGGCTGTTGGCAGAAAGCGTGAAAACGTTGAAAACTTTACCTGTAACATCACTGCTTCGCGCACTATCTCTGTTGGTTATGCTCAGTACTGCCATATAAAAACAGAGCAGGATTTATTCATTGAACGTCAGGCTTTGCATTGTGATTTAAGCGCTCGTCGCCTTATTCGCGTTGGCAAAGCCAATAATCCGCGAGGCAAAATTATTGGTGGCAATATTTTAGATGCGATGCGAATTGAAACCGGCGAGCTTGGTGCGCCGTCAGGCACTAAAACACGGGTTTTCATTGCTCAGTACTGGCATGATTTACGCCAAAAGCAGCAGCAAATTAATGACTTTGAAAAACTATTAATGACCAAAGCAGCTGCCTTACAACAGGCTCGCAAAAAAGCCAATAAAATACCCGACCCAGCTCAACGTGCGCATTATATTAAAAAGATCACTGCCAGCGAGCAGCAGATTAAAATTAAAACAGCCAACACAAAGAAAAAGAAACACTTAGTGAAAATTAAGATTGCGCGCTTATTAGCAACAAGTCGCTTAAAAGTGAATGAATTAATGCATCCAGGGGTGGAGCTTAAGATAGCGCAAGAGAGTAAACAGTTTTCACGTATTTACCCTCCTAACATGGTACGATTTTTTGAAGGTAAGATCACTCAGTCGTTTTAACGGCTGAGTCTTGCTCCTCTTCTGTCGCTTCAGTTTCGGGCAATGGCCAACCGCCGAGTTGTTGCCAGCGATTAACGATTAAACAAAACAGTTCTGCTGTGCGTTCGGTATCATAAAGTGCTGAGTGAGCTTGTTTATTATCAAACTCAATCCCTGCCGCCCTACACGCTTTAGCTAATACTGTTTGCCCTAGTGCAAGGCCTGCCAATGATGTGGTATCAAAGCTAACAAATGGATGAAATGGCGTGCGCTTAATTTTACAACGCTCAATGGCGGCATTTAAAAAGCCGTGATCAAACGCTGCATTGTGTGCTACTACCACTGAACGCTGACAACCCGCTGCTTTTTGTGCCTTGCGCACAACTTTACAGATTTCTTTAATCGCTTCTTCTTCAGGCACCGCACCACGCAACGCAGAAAAAGGATCAATACCATTAAACTCTATGGCCGCTTGTTCAATATTCGCGCCTTCAAATGGCTCAACATGAAAATGCACAGTATGATCAATACTTAACACGCCGTCGTCATCCATTTTCAGTACAGATGCAGCAATTTCTAATAACGCATCGGTTTCTTTATTAAAACCTGCGGTTTCAACATCAATCACAACAGGAAAAAAGCCACGAAAGCGTTTTGCGAAAAGAGTTTGTTCAGTATTTTCCATAGTCTTCTTGGTTTGCCAGTGTAAGCTGGCTATTATGTCAAAAACCACGGCTACTCTGCTAGAGTAAATAGTGTGAAATCGCAGATTCTTACTGAGTTTTTAGGCACATTACTTGCTTTATATTAATCAGCTAGCCCTGTGTTTAGTGTGCTGAAGCAATTAAACACAAAAATTGCCAATTATTTGGCATTGATGATTTGTTGGAGAATTACCGTGATGAAGCTTTCATTACTTCCTTTAAGCCTAGGCCTATTAACCTCAGTTGCAAGTATAAATGCGCATGCAGCCATGCGTGAGTATACCGCTAATGCTGATATGTCGAACTGGCAAATGGTTAAAACATCTCGCTTAGAATGCCAATTAAATCATGAAGTTCCTTACTATGGTGAAGCAATTTTCAGCACCACTGCCAGTAAAAATAAAGACGTAAACTTTAACCTTGATATGGTCGTACGCCCAGATAACTACAGTATTGCTGGTCTAAAAGCCGTACCACCTAGTTGGCGTGCAGGTATGCCCGCTCGAGACTTAGCGAATATGAAACTATTACGCAAGTTTGACGGCGAGCTTGGCAACAAAACTGCTTGGGAAATGCTGACCGAACTTGAAAAAGGTTACCAACCGACATTTTATTACCAAGACTGGCAAAACAGTGCCGATAAAATTGCCGTTGGTTTATCGAGTGTCAACTTTAAGCAAGCTTATTGGGCGTTTTTACAGTGCCGAGATGCAATGCTGCCTTACAGCTTTGAAGATATTTCGTTCACAGTGATGAACTATGAGCCTAATACCAGCAAGCTGACTAAATCATCACAAAAACGCTTAGATAAAATTGGCGAATACTTAAAGTACGACACCAACATCGAATCTATTTCAATATCTTCTTACACCGACAGCTACGGTGGTCGCTGGAACAACCTCGAATTATCAAAAAAACGCGCTAAAGCGATTAAGGATTACATTGTTAGCTTAGGGGTTGATGAAAGCAAAGTAGATACCGATGGTTACGGTGAAAAGCGCCATGTTGCTAGCAATGACAACATTTTAGACCGAAACAAAAACCGTCGTTTAGTCATTCAAATTGCAAAAATGTAACCGCCGAAGCGGCTACTAGCTTTAACTCATTTCTACCGACTTCACACGTTTAAAGCGCTTTAACCACTTATCACCAAACTGAAAAAATGCGAGGCTAATCATAATGATGGTCGCGCCAACAATCAGAGCTTGGTCAATGGGCTCATCATTAAGTAAACCACCAATCGCGATTGCAAAACTTGGTGTGATCAGGGTTGTTAATGCGACCGTGCTAGCGTTCAACTTTTGCAATACATGAAAATACGCCAGCGCACCAATTAATGATCCAAACACACCTAAGTAAACAATTGAGTACAGTGATTTTGCACTCCACATCTGGCTATTAAGTTGGCCATCTACCAGCAACCAAGTAATAAAAAACAGTGGGGTTACAAAAACCAACGCACCAAATGTGGTGGCCATTGGATGAATAGCAATTCTTACCCGTTTGATCATCACACCGCTCAAACTAAAAAAGCACACTGCCATAAATACATATAACAGGCCACTAAGCTGCTCTACTCCCCCTTGAATATGGCGCTGGCTCACTAAAAATAAACCAATTAAGGCACAGCCAAGTGCGCCAAGCTTAATGGCGCTGAACTTAGGTTCGTTCAAGATCTTTTGCGCAAGTAAGCCCGATAAAATTGGCGCAAGGCCAAACATCAATGATATTAACCCTGAAGGCACTGTTTTAGCGGCCATGTAGCTTAATAACATGCCGCCAAAAATACCTATGCTTGAATAGCCATAAAGGAATAAAGCACGGCGATGCCAGGGCACTCGGATATTGGCAACAGCAACGACAAACGAAGCCAACACCAACCCCACCAGCATGCGTAAAAACACAGCCAAGGTTGGTGCTACCGTTTCACTACTCCAAACAATACCCAGTGGTGTTGTTGACCAAATCACCACCATTAAAAAATATGAGGCTTTAACAGGCACTAGCTTATTCCTTTAAAAAGGCGAAAAAAGCGGAAGAAAATTTAAAAGGGAAATAACCAACCGCTTAGAACGCGGTTAGTAAAACTTACTTAATTAACCGCAGCAAATAACAGACCATACGACTGATGAGGTCAGGCGCATACAATTGTTTGTTGGTCGTTGGTTTAGCTGCATCATGGTATTTAATAAAGTAAGTTGAAGAAGCTTAAGAATCCGCCTAAATGATGATTTTGTCAACACGAATACTCATGCTATTTGGCAAAAAGTTTTTTGCTGATTTCAACAGCCTGTTTGCACATGTAAATCATAGGTTACATTTAATTTCTTTGATTTATAACAAAACTATTTAAGTTTTGTTAAACAAGTTATATCTTGCTTGCCTCTCACGAAGTTTAAGGGGCAAAAAGTGCTTAAAAATAAAACAATAGGTAGCATGTTAATTGTTGCTGGCACCACCATAGGTGCAGGGATGCTGGCATTGCCTATCGCCTCCGCAGGGCTTGGTTTCACAACAGCGTTATCACTAATCTTTTTAACTTGGGTTTTAATGACCTACACAGCATTGCTGATGCTAGAGCTCCATCAATATGCCGACAGAGATGCAACCCTCAATACGTTAGCTAAGTCATGGTTAGGTAAACGTGGGCAATGGGTCGCTAACTTTTCGGTGATGTTTTTGTTTTACGCATTATGCGCTGCCTATATCGCAGGTGGAGGCGCGCAATTACAAGAAAAGCTCAACAATGGTTTATCGCTTTCTTTAGCGCCGCAAGTTGGCTCAGTTATTCTGGCTGTTGTGATTGGTACTGTGGTAACACTCGGTACCAGCAAAGTCGATAAGCTTAACCGCGTACTGTTCACGATTAAAGTGTGCGTACTAGCCAGCTTATTTTATATGCTGACACCTTATGTTCATGGCCAACACTTACTTGAAATGCCGATTGAACAAGGTCTGATTTTATCTGCAATCCCGGTGGTGTTTACCTCGTTTGGTTTTCATGGCTCTATTCCGTCGATAGTGAAATACGTGGGTTTAGATATCAAAACACTTCGTAAAGTAATGGTGGCAGGTGCAGCATTGCCTTTAGTGATTTACATTTTTTGGCAATTACTTAGCCAAGGTATGATGAGTCAAAGTGACTTACTACA
The DNA here is from genome assembly GCF_005887425.1 of Pseudoalteromonas sp. S2721. Lineage (NCBI taxonomy): Bacteria > Pseudomonadati > Pseudomonadota > Gammaproteobacteria > Alteromonadales > Pseudoalteromonadaceae > Pseudoalteromonas > Pseudoalteromonas sp. S2721. The sequence goes on along the minus strand of NZ_PNCZ01000012.1, from coordinate 166,533 downwards.
AAGCCAAGGGTTACCCGGTTTTGTAAGCAGTGTTGCTAGCATTGCTCACAGCCCACATGTTGCCACCGCTGTGAACATTTTTGCTGATTTAGCATTAGCCACGTCTTTCTTAGGGGTGAGTTTAGGCTTGTTCGACTTTTTTGCTGATGCATTTAAAAAAGGTGATGGTAGTAAAGATCGTATCAAAACAGCCTTGATCACCTTTATTCCACCGCTAGGCTTTGCGCTATTCTATCCACAAGGGTTTATTATGGCACTTGGCTACGCCGCCATTGCGCTGGTTATTTTAGCGGTATTTTTACCGGTTGCTATGGTCTATAAGCAACGAAGCAGCAAACCTGATGTGGGTTACCAAGTTAAAGGCGGTAATATTGGCTTAGCACTGGCCGCCCTGTTTGGTGTGCTTATTATTAGTGCTCAAGGTTTACAAATGGCGGGGCTTATTCCAGCGATTGGTTAAACAGCCCATCAAAAAAAGCACCCTCGAGTGCTTTTTTTTGTACCTGTGTTTAAGGTGTAATGCCAATTCGCTTAATTAAGTAGTCTATTTTGAGGCAAGAAAACCTTGTTGATAACAAGACAAAAATTTCGTTATTTAGTTGTTCTAAATGAGAAATTTTTAACGCAGGTAGCGACAGGTTTAATCCCTCAAAATGATTAAGTATTATTGCGGATTGGTATAATTAAAACACCATCGCCTTACCTCGGCCTGATGCTTCAGAAGCTGCATCTAATTTACCGTCTTTATTGATGATCACATGCATATCACCAAAATGGCGTTCATCAAGTGTATAACCCATCTTCTCAAGCGCTTTAACAACCTTTGGTTCAAGACCTGTGTGGTATCTAATCACATTTTTAGGCCATAACTGGTGATGGAAGCGTGGGCTGTCTACCACTTGCTCTGCAGTCATATCAAATTCAACCGCATTTAAAATTGACTCATACACAGAGCTAATAATCGTGGTACCACCCGGAGAGCCAGTTACCATTTTAACTTTGTTATCCTGAAGTAGAATGGTGGGTGTCATTGAGCTCAACATGCGTTTATGAGGTTGGATTTCGTTAGCTTTACCACCAATTGCACCAAATACATTCATCACACCGGGTTTGGCACTAAAGTCATCCATTTCATCATTCAAAATGAACCCTGCGCCCGATACAACCACGCCGCTACCGAAGCTTAAGTTGATGGTCGTGGTATTCGCAACGGCATTGCCCCACTTATCTAGAATAGAAAAATGCGTTGTTTGCTCACTTTCGTGTAAACCTGGTTTGATGTTCTCGGTAGTTGAAATGGCATCTGGGCGAATTGTACTTGCACGATTACTAAGATAATCATCTGCAAGTAGAGCTGTTTTTGGCACCGCATAAAAATCTGGGTCACCTAAATATTCAGCTCTGTCGGCAAATACGCGTTTACCAACTTCAGCCAAAATATGAACATAGGTGGTTGAGTTGTGCTCAAGCGTTCCTTCTGGCTTTGCCAAGTCGTACATTTTTAGCCACTGTAAAATAGCAATACCACCTGAACTTGGCGGTGGTGATGTGAGCACTTCGTAACCGCGCCAATTACCTTTAATCGGTGTACGCGATTTAGCTTGATAAGCTTTTAAGTCTTGCTCAGTAATAATGCCGCCGTGTTGCTTCATAAACGTCGCAATGATCTTCGCTGTCTCACCTTCGTAGAAACCTGCTTTACCTTGATCGCGAATACGTTTCAGTGTGGCTGCAAGTTCCGGCTGCTTAAATACCTTATTTGCTTTGGCATCGGCAAAGTAATCAGCAAAGTTAATGTTTACCGACTTTTTGGCCATTCGCGCAATGTAACGCTCGATACTCGCAGCTAGCTTAGGATGCACAATAAAGCCCTGCTCGGCTAATTTAACCGCGGGCTCTAGTAGAGTCTTCCACTCTAAGCTGCCGTGCTTTTGATGGGCAAGCCACATACCAGCAACACTGCCCGGTACACCACTTGCGTGAATACCGTACACAGACATGTTATCAATAACATCGCCTTTATCATCAAGGTACATATCGCGATGAGCTGCAGCAGGGGCTGTTTCGCGGTAATCAATAAAATCACCTTTGCCATCTTTTTGGATCAGCATAAAGCCACCACCACCGATATTTCCAGCTTCTGGTAAAGTCACTGCTAATACAAACTGTGCCGCAATTGCCGCATCAACGGCGTTACCGCCTTGCTCTAAAATAGCGCGCGCCGTATCACTGCTGTAGCTATCTGGCATAGCGACGGCCGCTTGCTTTGCAAAGCTTGATGGATGAAAGAATATAGCGGTAACGATAAATAGATGTGCCGCGTATTTGACTAAACTTGCCATGGTACTTCCTTTTTCTTGATGTTATTTTAACCATTTAGACATGTGAAACCGATAAGGTCAATTAGTTACGATTAACTTAGCTAAGCTGCTCTTTAGGACATGAATAAAGTACTGCAGGTAATTCACCTTGCTCATCTTGATGGGTATAGTTTTTTACAAACTTAAGGCCCAGCTTTTCCATCAGCTTTATTGAGCCTAGGTTATCTTTAAGTGCTGTGGCACTGAGCAACTTTACTTCTTCTGGCTCGCTTACGGCTTTAGCAATGGCAAGTGCTGCCTCAGACGCATAGCCTTTGCCCCAGCTCATTCTTTTAAAGCGCCAGCCAATTTCTAAATCACTAAAATCAGGTTGTTCAAAAAAGCCCATGGGCCTGACTAATACCCAACCGATAAAGGTATTGCCCTCGATGATGTTTACTTGCCAAAGCCCCCAGCCTTTTTGCTCATTTCGATACGCATTCAAGCGTGGAATAAACACCTCTTTAATGCTCTGCATAGTGGATACTTTGCCGCGAGTGAGATGTTTCATTACCTCAGGGTCGTTATCGAGCTCATAAAGTAGCTCGGCATCATTTTCATCCATTAACCGAAAACTTAATCGTGCTGTTCTAGCTATATTCATTTTTTATTGCTTATACTGCTTAATAGTTAATTAACCATTAGAGAAAAATATGAACAAATTAGCAAGCTTAGTTTTATTAGGCTGTATTGCCTTAACAGGTTGTGATGACGCAGAGCAAGCCAAGAAAGATGCCAGCGAAGCAAAAGAGGAAGTAAAGCAAGCGCTAAATGATGCTTGGAGCGACGTAAAAAACGCCACCAATGAGTTTAACGACGACTCACTGCAAGAGTTACTCGAAGAAAGTAAAAAGATGGGCTTAAGCATGTATGATGACGGTAAAGAAATTGCCTTAGATGCATGGATTGAGAGTAAAGAAGCGGCTGGTGAGCTTTCTGAAAAAACCAAACAAAAAGCAAAAGAACTGGCTGAAGAATTAAGAGAAGCGCGCGAAAAACGCGAGCAAGAGAAAAATAATTAAAAAGAAAGGGCAAGTATTTACTTGCCCTTTTTTGTTAGTAATTAAAGCTCAAATTCTTTTTTGAATTTTAAGCCAAATTCACTGCGGTCATTGCTGCGCATTACGCCAACAAAACCAGATTGTTGTAATCGACCTACATCGTATACTTCGTTTAACACGTTCTCACCGTAAAGAGTCACTTCAAAGTCACCGTTCGGGTTTAAGTAAGAAATGTTGAAACCCACTAATTCACGAGAATCAATGTGTTCACTTTGGTTGTAAACTGATTGACCTTGCATATCGCTACGGTATGAATAGTTAGCGTTTACTGCCACTGTGCCACCGTTACTTAAATCAATGAAATAAGAAGGAGCGACCATCACAGTCCAACGTGGTGTAAGTGCTGGCGAGTCACCTTTACCAATACCTAATACGCCGTCATCTACTTCTGTGATTTCTGAATCTAGGTAACCAATTGCGCTACGAAGCGTAAAGTCATCTGTAAACGCAATTGTTGTTTCAAGCTCGATACCTTGTGCTTTAGACTCACCCGCATTTTCTACGATAGTAACGAAACCGCCACCTGCAGTTGGATCTGAGAATGGTAATGCTAGGTCTGTGTAGTCAGTAACAAACACCGCAAGCATCATAGATACATCTTCGTGTACTTGACCTTTAAGGCCTAGCTCGTAGTTAATTGCTTTTGTTTCATCGAAAGAAACAAATTGATCAGGACCACCAAATGGACGCGGTGGGAAACCACCTGTTTGATAACCTTTTTGGATTTGGCCATACACGTTCATGTTATTGCTAAGCTGGTACGACGCATTTAAATCCCATGTTACTGCATCAAAATCAGCACTTACGTATTTGCGTGTTGCAAACGTTGGGAATAAGGCATCGGCTTCTTTTTTATCTTTCGAATAACGAAGACCACCGCCCACTGTTAAATCGTCGCTTAGGTCATAGCTTGCATTGATATAAGCTGCGTATGAGTTAGTCTCTTGGTTGATATCAAAGTAACCGTAATCACCAAAAGACGCAGTAGTACCGTCGTTCAAAAGGCCATCTGGTGTGTTGAATGGGCTAAATACAAACGGACCAGAACTTGTGAAGCCATCTTCATTAAAGAAGTATAAGCCAGACACAAAGTCCATATTATCGAAGCTACCATTTAACTGGATTTCGAATGAATATTGATCTGCACCGCCTTCTTCAGGGAACTCTGATAAGTTAAGGGCAACAGCGTCATCATCAAGACCCCCTTCGTATTCTGAGCTACGGTAGCTTGTGATAAACTTAGCTGTATAGGTGTTATTGATATCCCAATCAGCTGTTAATGAAGTACCCCAGCCTGAGTAAGCCGTCGACTCAATACCCGCTACCGTCGTTGCTAAATCATCAGGATCGCTCGGTAACATGTCTTCTGTAAGTAATGGGAAATCACCATTGAATGGGTCATTCGGGTCAAGTGGCGCCGTTAGCTCAATTGTGTATGGTGATTGGCCTGATTCGTTATCAACACCATCAATTGAGAACACAAAAGATAAATCGCTACTTGCTTGCCATTTAAGCGCCATACGACCACTTAACTCTTGCTCTTCACCAATTTCTTTCTCTGGGTTAGCAAGGTTAATCGCTTCACCTACACCATCGCGTTGTTTATAAGACACGCTTGCCGACATGCTTACAGTGTCTGTAAGGCTGTTATTAAAGTAAACGTCACCGCCTAAACGACCACGGCTACCTACTTTTGCATTTGTAGTCACAATGCCTTCATCACCCGGTTGCTTAGTAATAATATTTACTGCACCACCTAATGTGTTGCGACCGTACAAAGTACCTTGTGGACCACGTAATACCTCTACACGCTCAACATTTGGTAATGATAAGTTAGAGCCCATTTGGCGACCAAGGTAAACGCCATCTAAGTAAACACCTACACCCGGATCAGTTGTGATCACATGGTCTTGTAAACCAATACCACGAATGAATACAGATGCATGTGCCGCATTACCTACACCGTAACGAGTGATGTTTAGGTTAGGTACGTATTTGCCAATGTCTTCTAGGTTACTCATGTTCGCTTTATCAATCAGGTTTTCACCGATTGATGTCACTGCTGTTGGCGACTCAAAAATGCTTTCTGTACGCTTACGCGCTGTTACTTCGATTTTTTCGAAAGCATCTTGTTTAGCAGTGGTTTTTTCTTGCTCAGCAAAGGCTGAAGTAGATAATGCAGCAACAATAGCTACAGTTAACTGTGAGAGGTGACGTAATTTCAATTAAAACTCCAAAGGATACCGTGTGTGTGTATTTTTACCCGTAAATTTCAGGCATAAAAAAAGACGCTTAGGTGTAAGCATCTTTCCTCTGGAGGGGTATTATATGTCAGTTTTGTGAAAATATGTATAATTTTTTTAATTTAATGCTGATTATATTAATTTAAACAATTAAATGTATGACAATTTGAATAATCTCTTCATTTAAATGACTATTGCAATTAAAATTATTGCGCAAATTCAAAGAGTAACATAACGGCAGTATAAATTTATCCTATTCCCACGCATTTAGTAGTAGTTAGATTATTCTATCGTAACACTTCAATTTGATTGAATTTCAAACAAGTAATAGTCTATGCTTTTATTTGATCCCATTTTGCAAGGAGCAAATTTTGAAATTACTCACCCCCTTTCGTGCTGCAATTTTAATGGCAGTCGCTGCGGTCTCATTGACCGGTTGCCAGCTTTCTTCAAGCGAACTACCCGCAATCAGTGATTCAGGAACAAAGAACTCAGGTCACGTAGTGTGGCATGATTTGATCACACCTAATTTGGCACAATCTCAAGCATTTTATGCCAGCGTGTTTGGATGGCAATTTCAAGCCGTTAACGACAGCTACACGCTGGCATCATTAGATGGAAAATTAATTGCAGGTATGGCAGAACTCGATAATAAACAAAATGCCAGCCATTGGCTGAGCCTTATCAGTAGTAAAGACATCGCTGGCGTTAGTGAAAAAACTATCAAAGCCGGAGGTAAAGTCTTAGTAAGCAGTACCGAAATTAAAGGCCGTGGCACTATTGCTGTATTAGAAGATCCACAAGGAGCTGTTTTTTCACTGATCAATGCCGTAAATGGTGACCCTGAAACTCAGCAAACTGATAACGGCTGGATTTGGCAAGAAGTATGGAGTGATAACCCAGAGCAGAGCAAAGCCTTTTACCAATCACTTGGTAATTATTCAGCACAAAGTAAACCGCTTAAAAATGGCAATTACAGCTACTTAGCCTTAAATGGCACACCTGCGATTGGCTTTGTAAAAAAACCAGATGCCGAGATTGGTAATACATGGGTGAATTACATTAAAGTAGCCGATATTGATGCAACCCTATTAAAAGTAACCTCGGCAGGCGGCATCGTATTGATGGCACCAAGTGACAAAGTACGAAGTGGCAGTGTCGCAATTATTCGTGATCCAGCGGGTGCTGGTATTGTTATTCAGGAACAAATGTAATGAATAAAAAAATAATTCGCCTAGCTGCTCTTGCGGCTGTAGTGTTAGTTTTAAATGCCTGCACCCCCTATGCAAGCCTAGATATTAATGCGCCGTTTAAAGTAGGCCCTGTGTACGTTAACCCAAGTATTGGCATTGGCGGTACACTTTAATCAATTTCAGGGCACTGCGTTTTAAACAAAGCGCCCTATCATTAGTGTTTTACTTTTAAGCGCTGTACCTGGGTCAGCACATCTTCAGCTTTGGCGCCTAGGTAAACGTAAATTGCCAGTGCAATCAACAAACCTACCACAGCAAACATCATCAATACAGCAGGTATAACATACTCAGTTTGCCCGAGTGCTGCTTTAAACATGGTTAGTAAGGCTTCTATCGATACTGCAATCAAAATTGTTGAGATAAAGCGTGTGATCGTACGTCTTGTTGAGCTGTGGCGAAAAATATCCTTATGCATGAGGATTTCTTCTTCTAGAATTGTTTTACCTAAATCAAAAATAGCCAACGCTAAAGTAACAAAGATAATAATAGTAAATGGTTTAAGCGGGTCTGACTGGGTGTCTTCGCTAATCACTAAGTCCACCATTCCAGCAAACACTTTATATAACAGATAGAACACCAAGCAAAACAAACAAGTGACAATCAAGCCATAACCTACCTTAAAGTAAGGTGTCATTCTGGCTCGTTTTGTGTCTCCCATAATAAATTCAATCAGTTCTGTTAAACACACATCGATGACTAAGAACTGCTGCAGATTATTACCTGCGGGAATTGTTTTAATAACAGAAATACACAAGTGCTTTGTCGCCGTGGAAATATACGGCGATGTAAAGTGCGGCTCCGGCGTAGCAGAAGCGAGTAAAAAATAAGGTCGAGCGCTTAAATCCTGCCCTGCACCAATATGAGTGAGCTTCTTTTTATATTGACGCTTAAAGCAGACATTATCACCTTGCTGAATGCCTTGTTCATTCAAGCAATATTGCAATTCTAGAAATGGATATTGATTAACGAGCTGTTGATAGGCTTGCTTGTTAGTCAACGATGCCTGAATGCTGGCAAGTATAGAAAGAAGCAGTTCATGAATAAGCTGTTGTTTCTCTTCATAACGTTCTATAGCACTTAAATAACTCATTCTGGCCATCTTGCTTCCTCAAAGTAGTGATATCAACTCTAGTTAAGCAAGGAAGACTCCAATTTTTATTTCAATTAATAATCAATTAGTTAATTTCGTGCACGGGAATGACATTAGAATAAAAGCACTATAAAGGTGCGCATTTTATTTTATGAAGCACTAAAACGAAAAAAGCTGTAACTCAGTGAGTTACAGCTTTTTAATTTTGGTGCGGATGGGGGGACTTGAACCCCCACGGCCGAAGCCACCACCCCCTCAAGATGGCGTGTCTACCAATTCCACCACATCCGCATACAATTCTGTATGTTGTTAAGCTTTAAGTTTACTTGAGGAATGAAAACTGCTTAACGCTAATTAGCAAAGCTAATTAGTTAGGTACGTCAGACGTTTTATCTTCTGTCGCAGGCACATCAGATTGTGCTGGCGTTACAGTTTCAACAGCTGGCGCAGCTTCTAGGTTTTCCCACTCATCAGTCTTTTTGATTTGACCTGCAGTAAGGTTACCTAGAACAATACTTAGTACGAAGAAGATCGTTGCTAAGATTGTTGTTGTTTTAGTCATGAAGTTACCAGCACCTGATGAGCCAAACACGGTACCAGAAGCGCCAGCACCAAATGATGAACCCATATCTGCGCCTTTACCTTGTTGGATTAAAACCATACCAACTAATGCTAAAGCAACAATTAAATAAACTACTAATAAAATTTCGTACATCTTATACGGTCCCTTTTGCACTTTCACAGATAGCAGTAAATGAATCTGCTTTAAGACTGGCACCACCAATAAGGCCGCCGTCTATATCTGGTTGTGCAAATAATAATTCGCTATTTTTTTCATTCACGCTACCACCATATAAGATGGTTAATTGCTGTGCTACATCGCTATCCGAAGAAGCAATCTTCTCGCGGATAAACTTGTGCACGGCTTGCGCTTGCTCAGGAGAGGCAGTCTTACCTGTGCCAATGGCCCAAACGGGCTCGTATGCTACCACAGAATTCTTCAGTGCTGCTACACCTAATTTGCTAATTACAGCATCAATTTGAGCTGCAACCACTAATTCAGTTTCGTTTGCTTCACGTTGCTGCTCGCTTTCACCCACACATAGGATAGGAGTTAAGCCAACTTGCTGCGCTCGCGCAAACTTATCTGCAACAACGTCATCTGACTCACCGTAAATGCTACGACGTTCAGAATGGCCAACTAACGTATAAGCTGCGCCTAGGTCTTTGACTAGCTGAGCATCTACTTCACCCGTAAATGCGCCTGCTTGATTTTCAGAGACTGTTTGCGAACCAAACGTGACGTTTTGTTGCTGCAAAGAACTCAACAATGGGAATGGTGGAAACACCACTATATCCAGTTCATCCGTTTGAACATTTTTAATAGCAGTTGATAACTGTTCAACAAGCTCTAAAGAGCCGTTCATTTTCCAATTACCTGCGACCATCGGCTTACGTGTTGCCATTATTCCACTCCACATTTGAAAGCGGGCAAGATACTAACTCGACTTGCCCGAAGTTACAAGAGGTTATTGTTATGCCTCGGTTTGTTTGCTCACAGTTTCGACAACTTCAGCTATTTTGCGAGCACTATCAAGTACAACTTTTTCTTGCTCAGCTTCAACCATTACTCGAACAACAGGCTCTGTACCTGATTTTCGAAGTAATACTCGGCCTGTATCACCTAATTGCTCTTCAACATGCGCTACCATCTCAACTACAGCTTGATCTTGCGTTGGATCGGTACCTTGTGGGTAACGAACATTGATCATTTTCATTGGGTACTTTGTAAAACCTGCCCCTAAGTCTTGCAACGTTTTATTCTGTGCAACCATTGCCGCTAACACTTGCAAGCTTGAGATAATGCCGTCACCCGTGCTGATTAAATCAAGATTTAATACATGGCCTGAGCTCTCACCACCGATTTTCCAGCCATTTTCTTGCAGTAGTTCCATCACGTAGCGGTCGCCTACTTTACTACGAGCAAAGCCAATACCGCGCGCTTTTAATGCATTTTCAAGGCCCATGTTAGACATAACAGTGCCAACAACACCCCCACCTAAAATATCGTCATTAGCGGCTTGGCAAGCAATGATATAAACAATGTCATCACCATCAAATACACGACCATTGTGGTCAACCATCATTACTCGGTCACCATCACCATCGTAGGCAATACCAACATCAGCATTGTGTTCTAATACTTTGCGTTTAAGCGTTTCAACATGGGTTGCACCACACTCTAGGTTGATATTTACCCCGTTTGGCTCACAAGCATGACAGATAACGTCAGCACCTAACTCACGCATTACTGACGGTGCAATGTGGTATGTAGCACCATTTGCGCAATCGAGTACAATTTTTAAACCTTCAAGCGATAAGCCTTGTGGGAATTGGCTTTTACAAAATTCAATGTAACGACCATCAGCCGTTTCTAAACGACGCGCTTTACCAAGTTTGTCAGAGGCAACGCAGGTCATTGGCTCATCCATCATGGCTTCAATTTCAAGCTCAACATCATCTGGTAATTTTAAGCCTCTGCTTGAAAAGAATTTAATTCCGTTATCATGGTAAGGGTTATGAGATGCACTAATTACAATACCCGCTTCAGCACGGAACGTTTGCGTTAAATAAGCAACCGCCGGCGTTGGCATTGGGCCTAACAAAACAACATCGATACCAGCGGCGATTAAGCCAGCTTCAAGTGATGTTTCAAGCATATAGCCAGAAATACGGGTGTCTTTACCAATAATGACTTTTTTGGTACCAATTTTTGATAAAACGCGACCTGCAGCCCAACCAAGCTTAAGCGCAAACTCTGGAGTGATTGGGAATTCACCCACCATGCCACGTACACCGTCCGTGCCAAAATATTTTCTTGTTTTACTCATTTGTAATTCCTTTAGTACATGCTTGCCAAACGCTAAGCACATCAACTGTTTCTTGTACGTCATGAACGCGAATGATTTTTGCACCATTTTGTGCAGCTATCAGCGCACCGGCAAGGCTTCCCGCTAAGCGTTCATTGGTATCTCTATTTAATAAATTACCGATCATTGATTTACGAGATAATCCCGCAAGAACCGGTAATTTGAATTGGTTAAATACATCAAACTTATTTAAGATTTGGTAATTATGAGCCAGTGTTTTACCAAAGCCAAAACCTGGATCTAAAATAATACGTTCAGACTGAATGCCCGCTTGCTCACACACGGCTAAACGCTCTGCAAAGAATTCGTTAATATCAGCAAATAAATCATCATAATATGGGTTACTTTGCATCGTACGAGGCTGACCTTGCATATGCATTAAACAAATTGCCACCTCAGGGTATTGTGCTAATACCTCTATTGCCCCTGGCTCTTGCAAAGCTCTGACATCATTAATGATATCAGCCCCTGCAATTATCGCTTGGCGCATTACCTCACTTTTGCTGGTATCAATAGAAATAATACAGTCGCTGGATGCTCTTAGCGCTTTAACTAAAGGGATAACGCGTTCAAGCTCATCCTCAAGAGATACATCAGGTGCCCCAGGGCGGGTTGACTCACCACCTATATCAATTATTTTTGCGCCTTGATTTAATAACGTTTTAGCTTGTTTGACAGCGCTGTCGAGTTGACAATAACTACCACCATCAGAGAATGAATCAGGAGTGACATTTAAAATCCCCATAACAACAGGGGAATCGAGGCGTAAAATGCGACCTCGCGGTAATTTAAGAGCGGTCATTTTTACTTAAACTTCCATGCGTTTGCTTCACTGGACTCCACTGGAATAGTGAGCCAATTTTATGCTACAAAAAAGCCCCGGCATCCGGGGCTTTTGCTTTTTATATTCTAGCGATTATTCAGCTTTGTCATCAAGGCTTGTTTCATCCTTTTTTACTGAATCATCAGATTTAGTTTCATTAACTACATGCTCAGCTTTCGCACTCGGCTTTTTATCGTCTGAACGGCGGTCATGAACATCACGTGGCTCACGTACAGGCTGACGTGCCATTAAGTCATCAATTTGACCCGCATCGATCGTCTCATACTTCATGAGTGCATCTTTCATTGCATGTAAGATATCAATGTTATCTTTAAGGATTTGCTCTGCACGTTGATAGTTACGGTCTGAGAATAAACGAACTTCGCTGTCGATAACTTTTGCTGTTTCATCAGACATGCTCATAGCACGGCTACCGCCGCCACCCATGTACATTTCGTTTTGATCTTCAGCGTAAAGTAACGGACCAAGTTTTTCACTTAGACCCCATTGGGTAACCATTTTACGAGCAATATCTGTTGCACGTTCAATATCGTTACTTGCACCGGTTGTCACTTTATCTTCACCGTAGATAAGTGCTTCAGCGATACGACCACCGTAAAGACTCGAGATCATTGACTCTAATAGCTCTTTTGAATGGCTTACACGATCTTGCTCAGGCAGGTACATAGTGACACCTAAAGCACGACCACGAGGAATGATAGACACTTTATACACTGGATCATGTTCAGGCACCATGCGACCAACAATCGCGTGACCCGCTTCATGGTAAGCAGTCATTTCTTTTTCCTGCTCACTCATCACCATGGTCTTGCGCTCTGCGCCCATCATGATTTTATCTTTTGCAGCGTCAAATTCTGCCATGCTTACAACGCGTTTGTTACCACGGGCTGCATATAAAGCGGCTTCGTTAACTAGGTTTGCAAGGTCAGCACCAGAGAAACCAGGTGTACCACGTGCAATTACCGCAGCTTCAACGTTGTCACCTAATGGCACTTTACGCATGTGAACTTTAAGGATTTGTTCACGGCCTCGAATATCAGGAAGACCAACAACAACTTGACGGTCAAAACGGCCAGGACGTAATAGCGCAGGGTCTAATACATCAGGGCGGTTCGTTGCAGCGATAACGATAATACCTTCATTACCTTCAAAGCCGTCCATTTCTACAAGCATCTGATTTAGCGTTTGCTCACGCTCATCGTGACCACCACCCATGCCAGCGCCACGTTTACGGCCTACTGCATCGATTTCATCAATAAAGATGATACAAGGTGCTGCTTTTTTAGCTTGCTCGAACATGTCACGTACACGTGATGCACCAACACCAACAAACATTTCTACGAAATCAGAGCCTGAAATTGTGAAAAACGGCACTTTAGCTTCACCAGCTACCGCTTTAGCTAGTAATGTTTTACCTGTACCAGGAGGACCAACCATCAACACACCTTTCGGGATGCTACCACCTAGCTTTTGGAATTTTGATGGGTCACGTAAGAAGTCTACAAGTTCAGTTACATCTTCTTTCGCTTCGTCACAACCAGCAACATCAGCAAACGTTGTTTTAACTTGGTCTTCACTCATCAGGCGCGCTTTACTCTTACCGAAAGACATCGCGCCTTTACCGCCACCACCTTGCATTTGACGCATGAAGAAAATCCACACACCAATAAGCAGTAACATCGGGAACCAAGAGATTAAAATGCTGGCGAGGAATGACTGCTCTTCTGGCTTAACGCCTTTGACATTAACGTTGCTTTTTAAAAGATCATTCAAGATGTCTTTATCATACATAGGCATGATGGTTTGAAAGCGCTCACCATTTGTTTTAGTACCAGTAATCGTACCAGTGGTGCTTTCAATTGAGACTTCTTGGATAGCGCCACTGCGAGCGTCGCTAACAAATTGAGTGTAACTTGTTTGGCGATCTGCCTGATCACCACCATTAAAGCTCTGGAACACTGACATTAGCACTACTGCAATGACCAGCCAGAGTATTAGATTTTTCGCCATATCGCTCAAGGAGTTAACCTCTTGTATCCAATTAATTTAAATTCAACTTAACGCAGCACAACTGTACTACAGTTTGTAACCTGTCGCCACTATATATACTTCCCGAGAGCGGGCACGTGACGCATCGGGCTTTCTAATTTTCACTGCTTTAAAGCTATTACGTACTTCTTGTAAGTATTGATCAAATCCTTCACCTTGGAAGACTTTGACACAAAACGCACCATTTTTCTTTAAAACTTGGTGGCACATATCTAATGCTAATTCGACTAAATACATACTACCCGCTTGGTCCACTGATGTATTACCACTCATATTGGGTGCCATATCAGAAAAAACTACATCAACATTTTTTCCGTCAATACGTGTTAATAGTGCATCAAGTACCGCTTCTTCACGAAAGTCACCTTGCAAGAAATCAACACCTGCTAAGGAATCCATAGGCAAGATATCACAAGCAATAACCTGACCTTTATCACCAACCTTTTCAGCTAAATACTGTGACCAACTTCCTGGCGCAGCACCTAAATCAACCACCGTCATCGATGGTTTGATTAATTTATCTTTGTTTTGAATTTCGTCTAATTTGAATACCGCACGAGAGCGCCAACCTTTCTTTTGCGCTTCGTGAACATAAGGATCGTCGAAATGTTCCTTCAGCCAACGCTTAGAACTGGCTGAATGTTTTTTATTTGCCATAAAATTAATACGTAACTAATTAGTAATATTCTCTAGATGGCGTTAGAATACCCTTAATTCAAGCCATATTCAGCAAAATTTGTAACATGATGAAATTATCGAACAAACAAAAGCAGTTTTTAAAAGGCCAAGCGCACAGTTTAAAACCTGTTGTATTACTTGGTGCAAACGGATTAACCGAAGGCGTTTTAGTTGAAATCGAAAGCGCTCTTGAAATCCATGAGTTAATCAAAGTTAAAGTTCCTACAGATGAACGTGAAACTAAAACATTGATTTTTGATGCAATTGTTCGCGAGACAGGCGCAACAAAACTACAAACAATTGGTCATACAATTGTACTGTATCGTCAAAGCGAAGAGAAAAAGATTCAATTACCGCGCGGTTAATCCTGCCTTGTGGAGTTTCGAATCAGAAAAAGCCAGCAAATTTGCTGGCTTTTTTGTAGGCAAAAATAATTTTCCATTAATTTGTAACTAAACTTTTTTACCTAAGCTATTTTTGCTCTCGCGTGAATTTAAGAACCCGATTGATAAACTCGGTAGTAAGCTCGTTAATTAACCCAGTTTCGGCATTAAGAACTAAGCTAAACCCGATGTTTAGATGCGGAAATACAACAATATCGCTGCGATAACCTTGTACCCAACCGCTATGGTAGTAAAGCACTTCATCATCATAATCATAAACACGCCAACCTAATCCATAATAAGCATCTTTTACATGTTCACGCCAAACCCTACGACGAGTTTCTTTTTTAGTATGTGTGTAAGGGCGGGTTTGTTTGATCAATGCCTCGAGTGGTAATACGTCAGGGTATTGCCCTAACTGTGCATTCAACCAAATCGCCATGTCATTTGCGCTGGCGTTCACTCCTGCAGCCGCAGGCACTTTATAATAGTTTTTCTTCAAGCGTGATGTATACCATCGTTTTCTGCCGCGCACATGAGGGTGAGCATAATTATCATCTTTCACCATCCCCTCAAAACCAACACTCGCATCCGCCATTTTTAATGGTGCAAAAATATACTCCGAAATCCAGTGTGAGTAATCCATCTGTGTTGATTGATAAATCACAGAATCAATCAAGCTAAACATCACATTTTGATAACCGTAACATTCACTTGGTTTGCAGATAGGCTCAACAGTCAATAGCCGCTCGACAATATCTGGGTAGCTCATACGCGACTCAATTAGGTTATCGTATGCGTTAGGTACCAAGCCACTAGAGTGACTCAATATGTGATAAATTTTTAAGTCATCTTTATAATCAGTATTAGCAAAAGCAGGAATAAACTTACTGATAGGGTCATCAATATTAAACTCCCCTTGTGCTGCCAGTTTAGCGGTTAATGAACCCGCAAAGGTTTTTGAGACGGATGCCAATCGAAAGCGGGTATGTTTATCGACTCTGCGGCCTTTTTCTATTTTTGTTCGACCAATACCGTTAATAAAATCATCATGACCAATATTTACAATTGCCAATGAGCCACCTGGGATCCCTTTACTTTTTAGTTTTCGGGTGAGGTGTTTATTATAATCAGCAACGAATGTTTGCCATTGCTTATCACTCGAAGCAGCTTCACCACTAACAAAAAGCAGTGTTAAAGAAAAAAGAAAGGAAATTAAAAATAAGCTGTACTTCATTATTTATTTTTTTAAGTCTGTTTAGGAAGTTTCTTATAACATAATATCATGAACTTTTGCCTCGACTAACGTACAATACGCTTAATCTTAATTATTTATGGGTAGATTATTTTTTATGCGCTTATTCGTGCTTTTATTTTTTGTTTTAATTTCAGTCGGTTGCGCCCTTAAACCAGAGCCAGCGCCGTTACTTACAATGCCAAAAAAACCGAGCTTACAGAGCCAGCGTTTTCAAGTTGAGTATCAAACAGAGCATGCATCACCTAAAGTAAAATCGGTACAGCTACCAGCTCATACAGTAAGTAAAAATCAAACCGTCATGATAGTTGCCGACAAAACCAGTGTCACAGATACACTGTACTCTCAACTAACTGAGGCACTTACAGCTAAGCAGTTAAAAGTCGTAGCCGAAAGCGCACAAGCAGATTATACCCTATCTATCCATCAGCTTGATCTTGAGCTTATTGAAGAAACAGAATACCAATTGGTGAAACCCAAAAAGCCACTTTCTTTATTCGATGAAGTCGCCAAGCAATACCCTGTTCAACAATGTGCGACTATTTTAGGCCAAGTAAGTATGCGTTTAACTCATAGAAAAACCGGTGATGTCGTGTGGTTTGCAAAATCGTCAATTGATAGCGCAAGCTTTCACCGCGAGCCGCTAATCTACAGCTTTGAGCAACAACAACTAATAAAGAATGAACTTGAAGTAGCCAGTTTTGTGCATGAGCAAAATTCAGAGCAAGCACGTATGGCACGTGTGAATAAAGACGTGACGATACCTGAGTATCAGACCATTACACGCATGGACATGTTAAAAAAAGAACAAGGCCCGTGTACCCGTACTGAAGTTAGTGCTCTTACGCCTATGATGCAATACTATCTTAGCAGTATCTTAATCGATAAAATCAAAGTTCAATAAGTAACTTTCGCTGTTTGTCTGCCCATAGGCAAACAGCGCCCTTCACTATCTCCTCAACATCATTTCATTCGTCTGTTGCTACATTTTTTTACAGATTACAGGAACTCATTAACAATATACTATATGCTATTACCCTTTCTTACAGACAGACAAGGAAGCCACGTTGCGAGCTCAAAGTACCCTATTTTTAATATGTTTAACCTTGCTAAGTGCCCCAAGCCTAGCAAGTAATCGCTATTATGCCGACAATACACTAGAGCCTAGCCAAGGCTTTGCATGGGACTGGGGCATAGGCGCTGGGTATTACATTGAAGACTCGTATCTAATAGGCATGGACTCTTACAATGATGGCTTTGAACCAGATATTCACCTTGCCATTACTTACAACAATTTTTACCTTGATTATGATCAAAGCCAACTTAGTGGTGGTTTGACTCTGGGTTATAGTGTTATCGACAAATTTGAATGGGGCTTAGACCTAGTAGGCACAAATGTTCAATCTGGTTTTGATGATACAGGCTTAACTTTTTACGGTGACGAAGTCATCGCAGAACTCGAAGGTATAAAAAGCCGTAATTATGATTTTGATGTTGGCCTTCGCCTATCACGCCGTTTCGAAAACTCACAAATCTCATTTGAGTATTTACATGATGTTTCTGGTACCCACAACGGCTGGGTGATGAATTCATTTTTTAGTCAGATTATCCCTTGGCGAAATTGGGAGTTCCGCTCTGGTGTTGGCTTAAGTGCTTACTCTAATGATTTTACTGACTATTACTTTGGAATTTCACCATCAGAATCTTTATTAACACGCCCTGTCTATGATCCTGATACCTCGTACAGTTTAATTTTTGAATTCCATGCTGAATACCCTATAAATAGGCATTGGGTGTTTCTAACTGGCTGGCTTTCAACCTGGTTTTCTAAAGACATTCATCAAAGCCCAATTATTTCGCAAGAGTATCAGCATAAAGCCAAGGTAGGCGTGCGTTATGTTTTTTAAGTATTGTGTAACGTTAACAATATTATTTGCAAAACCCGTGTTTGCCCAAGATCAAGCAAATACAGATAATGCGTTAGTTGCATTGCCTGATACATGCGTAGCCTTACGTGAAGGTAGAAATTGCTTTGCCGAGGTGGATATAACCTGGCAACAACATAATACTGGCAATTACTGCTTACGCAACGCTCAAAGTAAGCACATTATGCAATGCTGGTTAATGCAACAAAAAGGGCTATTTAGATACCAGTTTGATTCTGCTGAAAGTATTGGTTTCGAGCTAATAAATAGTAATAACGGTAAAGTTGTCGCAAGCACAGAAATACAATTGCAATGGGTCTATAAAAATCGTCAGAAGAAACGACGCTGGCGATTGTTTTAACTAGGAGTGAATAATGGAACATTATGGGACCATCTTATTGGTTGAAGATGATATATCTCTTGCCAATTGGGTTGCAGAATATTTAATCGAACAAGGCTACCAAACAACACTATGTCAACGCGGTGACCAAGTTGTTGAGCAAGTACGTAAAACAAACCCAGACTTGGTTTTGTTAGATATTATGCTACCAGGACAAGACGGTATTAGTGTGTGCCGTGACTTAAGGCAGTTTTATCAAGCCCCAATTATTATGCTAACCGCTCGTGATGATGAAATGGATGAAGTGATTGGCCTTGAAGTGGGTGCAAGCGATTATATGATGAAGCCCGTTCGTCCCCGTGCATTATTAGCACGTATTAAAGCGGCACTGCGCTCTAAAACTGATACGCAAGAGTCAACAGCCAACTCTGAACTAATAAATGTGGGTAAGTTATCAATTAATACTGAATCACGTACCGTTTACTTGGCAGATGAAGAAGTTCATATTTCAAGTGCTGAATACCTTCTACTCCATTACTTAGCAAGTAATGCAGGCCAAGTTGTATCCCGCGACTCTGTGTTTAAAGCGACGAAAGGTCGAGAGTATGATGGCTTAGACAGAAGTGTGGATGTGCTCATTTCATCGTTACGTAAAAAATTTAATGATGACCCACAACACCCTGAAAAAATTAAAACCATCTGGGGCAAAGGCTATTTACTTGTTGCCACGGCATGGCAATAGCATTGAGCGCCTGTGAAAAAGTTTTATCTTTCGCTACTTGGTAGTGCTTTACTTTCAATCATTGTTTTGGGTTGGCTAATTGATGCTTTCAGTCAGCAAACCCAAGCTCCTCAAGATGTGTTTTCTAGCGAAACACAAATGATTAAAGGTTTTGCAAAACAAATCGCCAAGCTTGACGCTAAACAGCGCGAGCAAGCTATCACGGATATTAATCAAGACTTTGCAGTGCAACTTGAGTATCGCCCGACGCAATCGCTTGCACTTCACCATTCTCTATTATCACAAATAACCCAACCTAGCGGTCTGATCCTCGAAGATCAACAAGGCTACTATTTACTTTATAGTGAAGCCGCTTTAGGCACGCACCACTTAAAAATGCGTTTAGATAAAGACTTAACACACGAACAAGGCAACGATGTGTTACTCACCTTGTTGTTCTACGCTGGGTTATGCGTATTTATGGGCTTTATCATTGCGCCACTAGCCAAGCGTTTAACCGTTTTAAACGAAGCAGCAAAACGCTTTGCCAAAGGCGATTTAAAAAGTCGTATTCACTTATCTCATTTTACCTATATCAAAGATGTTGAGCTAACATTCAACCGTATGGCTAGCCAAATCGAAAAACTGCTTGATGAAAATAAGTTGATGGCATCGAGTTTATCTCACGATATTCGCACACCTATCGCCTGCTTGCGGTTTGGTCTTGAAGCAGCGCAAGATTGTAGTAGTGAAGAAAAGCGCCTTGAGTATCTTGCTCGCATGGAAAACGACTTAGATCAAATGGAGTCAATGCTAAAGAGTTATCTGGCATTTGCTACCCTTGAGCAAAAAGCGAATCAATTGACCTTCAATCATTCTGATTTAGAAACCTACATCCTTACACTCATTCATCAAATTGAACCTAAAGTAGAACAACATGGCTTACGCATTAATCACCGCGTTGAAGGCGAAGATATTTGTGCTGATTTGCACTGGTTAGCTCGGGCCATTGTTAATTTATTAAGTAATGCTTGCGACTTTGCTGAATCTGAAATTTTACTCAGTGCAACCAGTACCAGTGAACTCGTTACCATAAAGGTTGAAGATGACGGCCCGGGTGTCAGCGAACAAAACTGGCAAAAAGTATTTAGTCCATTTTTCCAAGAACAAACACATCGAAATCGGGATGGAGAAAGCTACGGGCTAGGTTTAGCCATTGTCGCTAAAGTTGCTGACTGGCACCACGGCACCGTCAGCGTTACAAAGAGCGAACAGCTCAGAGGCGCGTGTTTTACTCTTTCAATTCAAAATAAAAGCCTTTAAACATGTTTCAATTACGTTAATTGTCTCGTATTGTAGAGAACAATTGCACGAAATGTACGCTGACTTCAAAGATAACAATATATAGAACGAATTTGACCTAGATTAACTCTTTTTATTTAGTGTTAATTCAAGTAGATTGTCAGCGCCGTCACAAATAGAGAAGTAACAATAATATGAGCGCATCACGTGGGGA
Organism: Pseudoalteromonas sp. S2721; assembly: GCF_005887425.1. NCBI lineage: Bacteria > Pseudomonadati > Pseudomonadota > Gammaproteobacteria > Alteromonadales > Pseudoalteromonadaceae > Pseudoalteromonas > Pseudoalteromonas sp. S2721. The sequence goes on along the minus strand of NZ_PNCZ01000012.1, from coordinate 145,885 downwards.
GTTCAGCTCCCGCTTTGGATTTATTATGGCAGCAGCAGGCTCTGCTGTTGGCTTAGGAAATATTTGGGGTTTCCCAACACAAACTGCAAGTAATGGCGGTGCCGCATTTTTAGTGGCTTATTTAGTGTTAGCATTTTGTCTTGCTTATCCTGCTTTAATGGCTGAGTTAGTGATTGGTCGTCATGGTCAAGCTAATGCAGTTACTTCACTTCGAAAAGTAACAAATCAAGCATGGCAAAAAAAGTTTGCCTTCATAGTTGGCTTTGGCGGTATTATTTGTGCGGGCCTAATCCTAAGCTTCTATGCGATAGTGGCTGGCTGGATGCTGAGCGCTACACTTGAACCCGCAGCACAATTAGTGGGGCAAGAGCAAGCTAGCACTTGGCTTAGTGAGCAGTCACTATCAAGAAACCTTATATTAACTGCTACATTTATTATTTTAACCGTTGCGATTATCTCTAAAGGCGTCGAAAACGGCATTGAAAAATGGTCGAAGCGCTTAATGCCTGCCCTGTTAGGTATTTTGTTTATGCTGATCATCTATGTAATGACTCAAGATGGCGCAATGGCAGGCCTAAAAGCGTATTTAGTGCCAGACTTTTCATCGATTTTAAACCCTGAGTTATTAGTGAATGCGTTAGGGCAAGCATTTTTCTCACTATCGCTTGGTACCAGCGTAATGATCATCTACGGCTCATACATCAGCAAAAAAGAGAACTTAGTATCGTTAGGCGCTTATGTGACTTTAATCGATGTGTTCATTGCATTTGTTGCCGGTTTACTCATTATTCCTGCGATGTATGTAGCACAGGCACAAGGTGTTGAGATTTTCTCTGCAGAAGGTGCACTACTTTCAGAAGATACCTTAGTATTCCAAGTTCTGCCGGCACTTTTCACCAGCATGGGTGATGTGGGTATTTTTGTTGGCTTTGCTTTTTTCGCGTTAATGAGTATTGCAGCGTTAACCTCATCGATTTCGATGCTAGAAGCACCTGTTTCCTATGCTGTTGAACGCTTTGCGTTAAAGCGTGTGCAAGCAACATGGATCATTGGCGGTATTATTGCGCTCATTAGTTTTACAATTGTCTTTAACTTAGGCACCTTGTTTGGCTTTGTGATCACCTTAACCACTAAGATTGGTCAACCGATTCTAGGCTTAATGTGTTGTATTTTTGTTGGTTGGATTTGGCATCGCGCGTCGTTACTAAAAGAAATTCAACAAGGGTGCCCTGAAGCTGCCAATAGCTTCTTCTGGAAAGTATGGCCATGGTATATCAAGTTTATTTGCCCACTAGCCATTTCACTGGTATTTGCTAACTCTCTGTTAAGCTAAAAAAATGTTTATGTTTGAAGTGGCCATTTAGGCTACTTCAAACACATATCTTGATGTGGAATGCCATCTTCTAGGTAATCATCGGCCACATTTTCAAAACCAAATTGCTGATAAAACCCTGTTAGATAACACTGAGCACCAATCATAATCGCTTTGTCAGGCCAATGCTCTTTACATGTGTCTATCGCAGTTTGCACCAACTTACTCGCCAAACCTTCACCACGAAATTGCTCTGCTACCAGCACACGACCAAATGCGCTAAATTGCTCATTCTTTTTATAGCATCGTGCATAGGCTGCCACCTTCAGGCCTTTGAACAAGAACACATGTTGGGTCAGTTCATTGTTATCTACTTCATCAATTTCTGGGTAAGGGCAAGTTTGCTCTACCACAAATACATCAACCCGCGCCCGTAAAATGGCAAATAACTCATCTTTACTGAGTTCGTTATAACTTTTAATAGAAAACATAATGCTCCTTAATGAAGACAAAAAACCCAGCCGTAGCTGGGTTTTAACTCGCTATTCAGTCGTTAATCTTTAAGCAAATAATCGCTCTAGCTGATCACACAGCTGCGACAGGTTTACATGATCATGCTCAATCGTTAAATCGACATAACCGTCCCCCCTAAAGGCACGGTCAAGCTCGATTAATACATGAGTTTTATGTGCTTCAGGCACAAACGACAACTCAATCTCTTGTAAGCCAAATAGGCTTCGGCTATTTGGGCGATATTCAAGTTCTTGATAACAGCCTGAATGCGATTGAAAAGTAGGCGCTTTTAAATAACCCTTTTCTACATCTGCTTTCACTAAGCTAAAACCAAGTCTATCCATCGCTTCCATTAACGTGCTCACGGCATCATTAGGATAAATGTGTAATGCATCACGATCAGTGGGATCAAGGGCTAGATCAATGTCTAAGCCTGTTTCAAGCCAAACATGCGATTGGTTATAACCAGCGTTAATTTCAGTGATCGGGGTTTCAGAATGTAGGCGTGCTTCAAATGGGATATGCTTTTCAGCGCCCGCGGCAATCATGCCAATATCTGTAATTCGCCATTTTTCTATCACATGGTTTGTAAAATACTCACCGTCATCACTTTCAACTTTCACACGGGTCATAAGTGCTAGGTCTAAACCCGAAATTTCTTGATCAACATCACCACCTTTGATGACTATCACGGCATTAAATTTTTGACCAGGTTGTAAATGCTCTGTCTCAAGTACAGTGTCAACTTTTGCTGCACCAATACCTACTGATGCAAGGATTTTCTTAAACATCTATTCTCCTTAAGCCAGCTTCTTAGTTATGGCTTAAATTCCTTTGTTAATGCATCTTAACCACAATTAAAAGCTATTGTCAGCGAAAAAATGTTGCTTTTGGCGGATTAATCAATAAATCATGGATAAGTGCTTATTTTTTGAACTCTTCTTGCTCGATATTGTTTTCCAATAACGAATATTTCGCTACACTGCTAGCAAATGAAGCTAAAAGAACAATTATGGAACTTATCTACTTTGCTACCGCTTTCGTGTTTGGCTTTGCCATTTATCAATTAAAGCTACCTCCTCTCATCGGCTTTTTATTAGCAGGCTTTGCGCTTAATCTTTATGGCTATAAAACAACCGAACTACTAAATACATTAGCAAACCTCGGTGTAACACTATTACTTTTTAGCATAGGTCTAAAACTTAAAGTGTCTAATTTAATGAAACCGCAAGTGTGGGCGCCTGCCTCAATGCACATTGTTCTGAGCAGCACGCTGTTTAGTGGTTTTATGTTACTGCTAGGTGCCCTTGCACTGCCTTTATTTAGTGAACTTACTTGGCAAAGTGCATTGTTAGTCGGCTTTGCTTTTAGCTTTTCAAGTACCGTATTTGCCGTAAAAGTATTGGAAGAACGCGGTGAGATGGCAAGCCTGCATGGTAAAATCGCCATTGGCATTCTAGTTATGCAAGATATCTTCGCTGTTATCTTCTTAGCCATCAGTACAGGTAAAGCACCGAACATGTGGGCACTGGCATTATTAGTGGGATTGCCTATTTTACGTCCAGTGATGTTTTGGGTATTAAATCGCTCAAAACACGGTGAACTATTACCTTTATTCGGGTTTTTCTTTGCACTAGTTTTAGGTTACCAAGCATTTGAATTTGCAGGTCTTAAAGGTGATTTAGGTGCGTTGATTATCGGTATGATGTTCGCATCACACAAAAAAGCAGGTGAGTTATCAAAGTCATTACTGAATTTAAAAGATGTGTTACTGGTTGGCTTTTTCTTAAATATTGGTTTGAATGCCGAACTGACAAGTCACGCAGTGATTGTTGCACTTATCATTATACTCGTCTTGCCACTAAAAGTTGCACTTTATTATGTACTGACAAACGCATTTAAGTTACGTGCTCGTACTTCGTTATTAAGTGCATTTAGCTTAGCCAATTACAGTGAGTTTGGCCTGATCGTTTGCGCAGTTGCAGCTACCAGCAATTTAATTACTTCTGAATGGCTGGCAGTTATGGCTATTGCAGTTTCAATCACATTTGTTTTAGCCTCGCCTCTTAACAAACGATCAAATGAGATTTATGTCAAAATCGAACATTGGCTACTTAAATTTGAAAGTGACAGCCGTCTTGCTGAGGAACTACCTGTTAATTTAAATGATACTAAAATCGTGATATTTGGCATGGGCCGTATTGGCACGGGTGCTTATGAAACGATTAGCCAAACCCATCCAAATCTTGTCGCGGGTATTGATATCAAACCTGATGTAGTAGAAAAGCACATCAAACGCGGTCGTCGGGTATTACTCGCTGATGCAACAGACCCTGATTTTTGGCAACGTGTAAATCATTCACATGTAGGTATGGTAATGCTCGCTATGCCTAAACATATGCAGAATATTTTTGCTTTGGAGCAACTACGAGCCTCAGGTTATCAAGGACAAGTTACTGCAATTGCCAATTATCCAGATCAGCAAAAAGAACTAGAAGATATGGGCGTTGACTCTACTTATAACTTTTATTTAGAGGCAGGAAGTGGTTTTGCAGAGCATGTAAAGCAAAAACTTTTTTCTTAGCACCTAAAATAATTATTGGTACTTAAGGATGGTGCCAATAATTATCTCTAAAATTTTCAGCAAGTTGCATAGTCAGGTTAAAATCACCTGTTTTTTAGTTCCCTTTATTAGGTCAACTCTATTTACAAAGCTTTACATGTAGATTAGCAATCACCAATAAAAAAAGAGTAGAATCCTAAGAGTACTAATAGCTTAGTATCTATTTTTAACACAAAGAAGTGACACAGTATAAGCATATTACGACTAGCATATGCGTAACTGTAAACTGATTAGGGTTGTTTAAATGAAGAATAAGTTTACCAACGAAGTTTTGGCAGACACGGATGATGCGCGTTCTGGGAAACTTTCAGACATTCAGCAGCAGCTTGATGAATTACAACAAAATGGCATGACCCCAATGGATATAAGGGCGGTGCTTTTTAACAAGATGCTCGATATCTATCAGGTACCTAATGATCACTTTCTGAGAGATGCAGAAACACCAGAAAGAATTGATGATCCGTCTATTGCATTGCAATTGCAACAGCTCGGTTTTTCAAAAAAACCTCGATATCAATTACACTAACTACTAGGCATTACTCTAGTAGTATCTATTCTGAGGGCCTACCTCCCTCACTAAATAGGCTGTTTCTTGCCCGTCACAGCCTATTTTCTCTCTTATTTTTACCGTATCATCTAGCTTTAAAATTTCTTTGAGATAAAGATGGATACAGCTGAACTCAAACGTGCCATAAATACTAAGATGCCATTTGGAAAGTATGCTGGCCGCCCTTTATTGTTACTCCCTGAGCCTTATTTAGTTTGGTTTAAACAGCAAGGATTTCCAGACTCTAAATTAGGAGCACAACTGGCGATGATGTATGAAGTGAAGCTAAATGGCCTAGAAAAAATGCTCATGCCATTATTAAATGAAAATAATTAAACTTTTTACGAACTTTTATAAATTGGTGCGGTCTATTACTTTGCTACTTGTTTATTTTTGGTTTTAATCTTTAAAAAGCGCCCTAGGCGCTTTTTTTATGCCTGTAATTTAAAGCGAGTTACTTTTAAATAAATGAATAGTAAATTTAGCTCCACCTAATGGTGAATCACACACCTCAGACTGCCCTTGATGCCAACTAACAATTTTAGCAACAATCGCAAGGCCTAAGCCAAAGCCGCCGGTTTTCTTGTCACGGCTTTTATCTAGACGAGTAAATGGCTTAAAAATACTTTGCCACTCAGACTTAGCTATCCCTGGGCCGTCGTCTTCAACACTTATTTGTATTGAATCACCCAACTCTTCAAGGCTGACATGAATTTTATGGTTTGCGTATTTTTGTGCATTGCCTAATAAATTTTGAATACAACGCGCCATAAAATGCTCGTCACACTCATAGTAAAGCTGCCTAGGCGCACTCACTGCTACATCGATATCAGTAGCAAATTCGAGCTTATTCACGACACTGTTAATAAGCGCTGTAAGGTCACACGAACGTGGCTTTAAGCTTGGTTGATGCGAATCAAGTCGTGCGTATTCAAGCATCTCAGACACTAGCGCTTCAAGCTCAGCAATATCAGCCTGCATATTATCTATATAACTATAAGATTTCTCATTTTCAATTTGCTCTTCAAGCATAGCAACGGCAAACTTTAAACGCGCCAACGGCGTTCTAAACTCATGAGAAACAGAAGAAGTCAGTTCTTGCTGCGCAGCTAGTAGGTACTGAATACGCTCTTGCATAGCATTAAGCGTGCCTGTAATTGGCAAAAAAAATGATTTAGATGCATCACGCAATTCGAAATCTTGCGAGCCGCCTACCGCCTCACAAGCTAAAGTGAGTTTGTTAAAGTCTCGCCAAAGTAACAAGCTCCAAAGACCAATAGGAAGACCAATAATGGCTAGTAATAAAAAATAGGGCCAAACAGAGCTAAAGTTAGGATTTGATATTGAGAGTGGACCAACTTGTAATAGCTGAGTCTCATTAATAGTAATGTACCAAATTACCTTCTGCTGCTGATTAAAAAGATACAGATAGTGATCATTTTGTAATTGTGTTTTGAGGTTTGTTGGTAGAGCGAGATCAGTTAAATCAATTAGCTCGCTATTAAACTCTTGCTGTAATTTAGCTAAGCCATTGTCAGTTTGACTTAATAGCCATAATGATTTACCAAACTCTTGATCTAGAGCGATTTGTTGCTGTGTGTCTTCATAGGGCCATAACTGCTCTATGACCCCACTAACAAGAAACAGAGAAACTATTATGTAAAGATATAAGCTAGCAAACAGTTTCCCCATTAATGATTACATATCCCATGCATCAGAAACGAACAGGTAACCTTGCCCCCAAACTGTTTTAATTCGGTATGGTTTATCACTGTTATCACCTAATTTCTTACGGATACGCGATACACGTACGTCAACGGTTCGGTCTAAACCATCATATTGACGACCAATCATATGTTGATGAACATGCTCACGACTTAACACTTCACCTGCATTTGAAGCAAGCAACCAAAGCAGCTCAAACTCATGAGAAGTCAGTGTAATTTCACTGCCTTTAAGTGTAACAATGCGGCTAGTTTTATCAATGGTTAAATCGCCAAAGCTAAGCTCTTCTGGTGCTTTGTTTGTAGCTTGACCACGGCGTAACAATGCGTTGATGCGCGCTAATAATACGCGTGGTTCTGCAGGCTTAATAACATAATCGTCTGCACCTAGTTCAAGCCCAATTACTTGATCAAAGTCTTCACCTTTTGCTGTAAGCATTAGAATTGGTAAGTTGAATTTATCGCGTACCTGACGGCAAACACTAAAGCCATCTTTACCCGGTAACATGACATCTAAAATCATTAAATCAACTGGATTGTTCTCAAGGTATTCGAAAACTTCATCGCCGCGTTCAAGGACCGCAACATCCAATCCATTATGCTGAAGGTAATCGCGTGTTAACTGCTGTAAGCCGAGATCATCTTCAACAAGTAAAATCTTTGCCATTGGTTGCTCCTGATTTAAAAAAAGCTCCACGGTGAACGTAACCTACGCCTCGTTGTTTTTGCTTCAGTGCTTTGCACTTCGACTTTTGTGGTCGCAACTTTGCTCCCCGTGTGCGGATTGACTAAGGAGTATATTGTTTCAACCTGAACCCGCGCTTTATGGCTATAAAGCCCATTATTACTATCAGTCCAGCATTGAATTTGCTGGTTATTTTGGTATAAACACAGATCTTGAGGTTGAGCAGTTTTCCAGCTAATTTTTAATTCAAGATCACAAAATTCGTGCTGTTGTAATACAACACACACTTTTGGTGTAATATCAAACTGAGTCGCTTGTGCATAGCTTGGGGGAGCCCAAATAACAGCAACAAACACACACAGACTAAAAACAAAATACTTCATATTAAAAAATATGATTGAATCCTATAAAAGCAGTCATCGAATACGTGTGTTCAAAAAGCGGACTGTCATCCACGGCTGAGTAGTCATAATATGCTAAATGAAAACGAAGAGAGTTAGTCTCACCTAGAGGCCAACGGGCGTCGATTTTAGCATAAGGTTGCCAGCTACTGCCAACCTCTATTTCTCCGTATGATGATTCTTCGGCCGATAAACCATAAAAATAATCATTTAATTCGTTCGATTTATACCAAACACCTAAGCTCGGTGCGATACTTAAACGACCTAACTGATGGTGAGATTGCCATTGTAAGGCACTGCGAGCCCCTTTATAAACCCCGGAGACATCAGCTAGAACCTGAACAGAGAATACATGATTACTGCGGATATAGTGATAGCTCAAGCCCGCATCTAAAGCCCAGCGTCTTTTTTTTACGTCATTTGTTGTGACAACAGACTTTTCAACTAATTCATCACTACTCGTTGATTCAACAACGAAGCTATTTGACGTTTGCAAGGCAAATACATTACTAGGATGAAAATCTATAAAAAAACGGGTCTCGGGGTTAAATTCAGTGACAATGTTAACAACATGTGTGTCGCTTTCATGAAGGGAATAGCCTAAGCGACCATTATCAAAAAACCATTGTTCACCATAAAAAGCAACCTCTGGTAGCAGTATTAAAGGTAAATTGTCACCTCCATGCAATGGGTTTGTAATTACCCCAGCCCCAGTATTAACACTTAAGTGCCACTGCTCAGTATCAATTTGTTGATTTGCCATACGGCTTTCACGTTCAGTGCGAGTAGAATCATCAGCATACGCTTGACCCACACATACTAGCGCCAAAGCATAGAAAACTACGCAGAACCTGATCGTCAGAAACTTCATTATTATTTTACGACCAAAGAAAATTTTGCAATGTCAGCATAATATCAAGATGTGAACAAACTGTCCTCAGCAGGTTACAAGTATTCACAAATTTGATACATATTTCGATTAAGTTTGTTACTCCTCGACAATCTCTATGCGATTGCGACCATGTTCTTTAGCTAAGTAAAGCGCCTTATCAGCTTTAGCAATGAGCTGTTCAGGGTTACTATTTTTAGCTTTTATCGCAATACCAAAACTAGCCGTTACTTGACTCAACACCTTATCAGAATTTGACTTCTTGATTTGTAATTTAGCGATAGTTTGGCGAAGTAGCTGTGTGAAATTAGTCATATCACTAATACTTGCAAACTGGGCCGTAAAGCAAAACTCTTCACCACCGTAACGATAGACTTGGCCAATACTGGAAACATGCTTTAATAGCTTAGCAGACACTGCTCGTAATACTTGGTCCCCTTTTTGATGTCCAAAGTTATCATTAAATGATTTGAAATGATCAATATCTATCATGGTTAATACTGATACTTGAGCTAATTCATTGTTTTTACAAAAACGCTTTATATCCTCATCAAACTTGCCACGATTCAATAACCCTGTTAATGGATCTCTTTGCGCTTTATCTTTCGATCTAATCAACTCTTGTTTTAAGTCGGTAATTTCTGCATAAGCTTGTGCTAGTTGATTTTGAAAGTCCTGTGCCCTACTTTGTAAGGTCGCTGACTCGTCACTTAGACGTTCTACACAATCAAGTACATCATCAAAGCCTGTTTCTTGGCTGATATCTGCATTTTTTAGTTTCAAATGGCATTCTTGAAGCGTTTGGTTAAACTCTGTTGAGTAATTTATTGCTTCATTGATGTCTTGATGTACCTTTCCAACAACATCATTAAAACCACCTGATAACTGATAAAACAATGCTAAATCATCACTAGATAGAAACTGGTTGAACAGCGCTTTAGCATGCTCGTGGCTGCACGTTTTAAATTCATCAATAATTTTATCTAAAGCATCATTAAGTTCGGGGGTTTTATTGCTGACATACGCATACCAAATCGCATAATTTAGCGGTGTTATTGGCATCTTGTACTTAACCATGAGAGGAATAGCTTGTTTTAAACAGTGACTTGAATAACTTAGTGAATGCTCGGCTTGCGCAGAAAGTATCATGATTCTAGGCCATGAAAATTTTATTATTTTAAATTACGTTAACAACACCTTGAAAAAAAGCAATAAAAATGGATTTTATCCATTTAAAACCAGTAAAAAACACGAAAAATAAATGCAAAAACCAATACTAAATAACTATCAAAAATTAAACCTTTTATACCAACATCAAATCGTTAACGCTAAATAGCTTGCTGAGTAAGTGATTGAGCAATGCTCCAGATAGCATTGAGCGCAGGATCATGGCGCTCTTTATTCAAAACAGCTAAACCAATTTCGAAACCAGCAACAGTCTGCTCAGCATCACTTACGATTTGCACTTTATCTTTAAGCGGACTGTTGTCCAAAACTATCTTAGGCACCATGGCAATACCCAAACCTAAGCTCACCATAGACACCATCGCTTCATGGCCTGCAACCTGAGCGTAAATTCGGCCGTGAATATTCTTTTTACGCCACCACTGCTCAAGACGTTGCCTTGATAATCCTTGCTCAGCAACAATAAACTCTAAATCTGACCAATCAATTTGTTCACTGGCAGAAAGCTTTTCGCTGATCGGGCACGCTATTTTTGGTGCTATCAATACTAATGGTGAGTACCCGACACTGGTAAAGGCAATTTGCCCAGGTAGCTTTAAAGGTTTTGCGGCAATTGCCATATCTTCATGGCCATCTAAAACACGGTTTATTGCAAGAGCGGGATCACCGGTATTAAGGGTAATTTCAATATATGGATGTTGCATTCGCAATTGCTCGAGTATTTGATGTAAAAAACTATATGAGGCAGTTACAGAACAATAAATACTGACATTGCCATAAACATGCTGTTGCGGCTCTTGCACATTAGCCTTAAAACGATGCCAGTTAGCCAGCGTCGCATTTGCGTACTCAATGAATGACTCACCTTCGCGAGTTAATTTGACAGTGCGATTATCCCGATTAAAGAGTACCACCCCAACCTCTTCTTCGAGCTGTTTAATATTACGGCTCAAAGTTGGCGCACTGATATGGCAAAGCTCACTCGCTCTGGCAAAGTGTAGCGTCTTGGCTAACGCTAAAAAGTAATTAAGATGTTTGTGATCCATACCGCCACCATTTCATTTTATGAAATACTTTAATTCAAATATATCATTTTACGCAAGGTAAAAAATTGCATAGTGTTAATACATACAAAGAACATCACGTCGGTTCTTTGATTTTCTAACAAAATTGTATTTATAGGACACTAACAATGGCGAATTATTTTAATACTCTTCCTTTGAGAGAGCAGTTAGCGCAATTAGCGCAGTGTGAATTTATGGACCCAGCAGAGTTTGCTGATGGTGTAGACGCTTTAAAAGGGAAAAAACTCGTTATTGTCGGTTGTGGCGCACAAGGCCTTAACCAAGGTTTAAATTTACGTGACTCAGGCTTAGATGTTTCTTATACATTACGTGAATCAGCAATTACTGAGCGCCGTCAATCTTTCTTAAACGCATCTGAAAACGGTTTTACTGTAGGCACGTATGAAGAGCTTATTCCAACAGCAGATGTAGTTTTAAACTTAACACCTGATAAACAACATACGGCTGTTGTAAATGCCATCATGCCATTAATGAAACAAGGTGCAACACTTGCTTATTCACACGGCTTCAACATTGTTGAAGAAGGCATGCAAATCCGTGAAGATCTAACTGTTATTATGGTTGCACCTAAGTGCCCTGGTTCAGAAGTACGTGAAGAGTACAAACGTGGCTTTGGCGTACCAACATTAATCGCGGTTCACCCAGAAAACGACCCTCAAGGCCATGGTTTAGCGCAAGCTAAAGCGTATGCAGCAGGTACCGGTGGTCATCGTGCGGGTGTACTAAAATCATCATTCATTGCAGAAGTTAAATCTGACTTAATGGGTGAGCAGACGATTCTATGTGGCATGTTACAAACTGGTTCACTACTTTGCTTCGATAAAATGGTCGAAAAAGGCATTGATGCAAGTTACGCGTCAAAACTAATCCAATATGGTTGGGAAGTGATCACTGAAGCACTTAAGTATGGTGGTGTAACTAACATGCTTGACCGTTTATCAAACCCAGCAAAAGTGAAAGCATTTGAATTAAGTGAAGAGCTTAAAACAATCATGCGCCCACTTTATAACAAGCAAATGGACGATATCATCAGTGGCGAATTCTCACGCGGTATGATGGCTGATTGGGCTGAAGATGACGCAAAATTACTCGCATGGCGCGCAGAAACTGCCGAAACTGCATTCGAAAAGCAACAAAATACCGACCAAGAAATCAGCGAGCAAACATTCTTCGACCAAGGTATTTTAATGGTTGCAATGGTTAAAGCAGGTGTTGAGCTTGCCTTCGAAACCATGACTGCAGCAGGTATCATCGCAGAATCTGCTTACTATGAATCACTACACGAAACGCCGCTTATCGCAAACACTATTGCTCGTAAGAAGCTTTTCGAAATGAACCGAACTATTTCAGATACTGCAGAGTATGGCTGTTACTTATACAACCACGCGTGTTTACCACTTTTACAAGACTTTATGAAAGACATCGATACAGATGTGATTGGTAAAGGTCTTGATAGTGCGAGCAACCAAGTCGATAACCAAACCTTGATTGCCGTGAATAAAGCACTACGCGAGCACCCGGTTGAAATCATTGGTAGCAAACTACGTGGTTACATGTCAGCAATGAAGAAAATTGTTTAACCCTGGAAAGTAAGTTTCGCTTGTTAGAAACCAAGCCCAATTGCTTATATGCTTTGGGCTTTTTTTTTGTCCCTACATTGATTCGTCATCTGTAAAGTGTATGCTAAAATTACTGACTTAAATGTTGTAAACTAAGACACTTTCATGGCGTTAAATCAATTCACCATCACTAAAAAAATTACCCTACTTGGCAGTTCTATCGCCCTCATTGTTGCTGCGTTAATCGGCGCAACAGCGATATACAGTGCAAAACAAATCATTGAACAGCGAATGATTGAATCGGAACTACCGAGCAAACTACAAGCAATTGATAATTATATTACTCACGATATAAATCAAATGATCAGTGCAGCTGAGCAACTCTCCAGTAACGAGTTTGTATTAGAGTGGGCTAACTCTGGCAATACAGATGATAAAACACTGCTAAAAGAGCTTAACCGCCTTGTTACCCAGTACGATCTAGCAACGGCTTCTTGGGCTAACCGTGAAACAGCACAATATTGGAACCAAGACGGTTTCTTGCGCGTTTTAACTAAAGAGCAAGATGGTTGGTTTTTCGCGTTTACTAACACCGCACAACCCTTTTCGATCAGTATCTATCAAGAGTCACCGACTGATGTAAAAATGTTTGTGAACCACCAGCAAACTAATGGCATTGGTTTAGCAGGCCTTGCAAAAAGTATCGACGATATGCAGGGCATGCTTAAACGCTTTCAAATAGAAGAAACCGGTTTTGTATTTGTTGCAGATAAAAACGGCCTAATTCAGCTGCATAAAGACGAAAACAAAGTCGCTAAAGCTAAGTTGGATGACGTTTACAAAACGGGTATCACGCGTACTCTGCTAACGCAAAGCGACTTCAATTTACAAGAAATCAACCTTAATGGTGAAGCAACCTTAGTGGCGGCAAGCCCAATTAAAAACACTGATTTGTTTGTTATTGCCCAAGTGCCAAAGCACGAAGTGTTTTCGAGCATTCAAGTTTTACAATGGCAAATCATCAGCTTTGCGATTGTGATTGCGTTGATTGCAAGCTTTGCAGGTTTAGTACTGGCACGTACGCTTTCATCGCCGCTGTCGAAAATGGCTGAGTTGTTCACCCGTTTAGGCTCTGGTGATGCTAATTTAGCGTATAGACTTCCTGACTCTGAGCAACCTGAACTTGCAAACTTATCAGCGGGCTTTAACCAATTTATCTCTAAGATTGAAACTGCAATTAGCCAAGTTGCTCAAGAAAGTAGTGAAATTAGACAAAGCGCCGATCATGTGTTTCAGCAAGCACAAAAGAACTCAGTGGCGCTTGATAATCAAAAAGAGCAAACTATCTCGGTTGCTGCGGCGATTAATGAAATGGGTGCAACAGTGCAAGAAATTGCCTCAAGCGCAGCGAACACGGCTAAGCTCACTGAGAATAGCAAGCAGAACACTGAACAAAGCCATACTCAGGTAACGCAAAGTAAAGAAGCAATAATTGAATTGGCATGTGATATCGATAATATCACCGAGCAAGTAAACGAGCTGGCAAACAAAACACAAGCGATTGCCAGTATTGTCGACTCTATCAGAGGGATTTCGGAGCAAACCAACCTATTAGCACTTAATGCGGCAATTGAGTCTGCTCGTGCGGGTGAGCACGGTCGAGGCTTTGCTGTTGTAGCTGATGAAGTTAGAGCGCTTGCAAATCGCACGTCGCAATCAACAACTGAAATTCAAACCATGATCAGTGAACTAACAAATACGTCTGATTTAGTGGTTAATCATATCAATCATTCGAAATCACAAGCTCAATTGAGCGTTGATGCAATGCAGAGTTCTGTTGAATTACTTAATGCCATTAACGATGCTGCCAATGAAATAAACGATATGGCAACCTTAATCGCAACTGCAACTGAAGAGCAAAGTAATGTAGTGGCAGATGTCGGTCGTAACATTGAGCAAATAAGTGACATTAGTGATAACGTTATGCGTGAACAAATTGATAGTGAACAAGCAATCAAAGACTTAGCAAACAGTGCGCAAACCCTTGATGACCTTGTTGCAACTTTTGATAAACGCTGACACGTTTTGTAACAGTTAACCCTGACCCTTTTTCATTCACGGCCTATACTTAAATGGTATTAGGCCAAGAATTAAGAGGGTCAAATGAAATTACCTAGCATTGTTTTCGCCTCAAGCTTTTGCTTATTAACAGCGTGTAGTAGTACAGAAAATAACACCGCCCCACCACCACTTGCTTTGGTGCAAAGTAATACGTTTACCCAAACCTCAGTTGAAACCCAACAAGAAATTTTTGCATTAAGCAAACATGTCAAACAACAACTTGACAGTACTTTTCCCAAAGATGGTCGATCATTGCAAAGTACTAAAGGCTTACTCAGGTTTCTATTACAAAATGGCGATGCGTCTTTATCTTATCAATCTGGTGCGACCTTAACGGCCAATCAAGCCTACGAAAATTTAAATGCTAACTGTTTATCGTTATCGATTTTAGCCTACAGCCTCGCTGACTATCTTGGCCTCGAAGGGCAATTTCAAAAAGTGCATATCCCAGAGTATTGGGCGCTGGATAATGGTTTTAACTTACTCACAGGGCATATCAATTTGAAAGTGAGTGAATCAACAAAACAAGTGTTAAATCGTAAAGTTATATACCCTCAAGAGCGCTCTTTGGTGATAGACTTTGACCCTAACAGTCGCCAAGAGGCGTTTAAAACCAGCAACATCAACAAAGCCCGCATCACAGCGATGTTTTATAACAATAAGGGCGCAGCTGCGATGTTAAAACATGATTACGACACTGCTTTTAGCTATTACAAAGCAGCAGTTGATATTGATAGCAACTACTCAGGTGCATGGGGCAACCTTGGGGTATTATTCAGATTAACGAGTGACTACCAAAGTGCTGAAACAGCCTATCAGTATGCGATTAGTTTAGATCCTGACAACAACACCGCGCTAGGCAATTTAGCAAGACTCTATAACCTGACCGATCGTAAAGAGCAAGGCCAAGCTATATTAGCCATGCTTGACAAGAAACGCCGAGCAAACCCTTATTACCATATTTCTTTAGGTAATGATGCCTATACGACCAGCCGTTACCAAGATGCCATAAAACACTACAAAAAAGCCCGTGACTTAAATTCAACCCTGCATGATACTGATTTTGGTTTAGCCAGAACCTATTATCAATTGGGTGACCTAAAACTGGCTAAAAAGTATTTAACTATGGCAAACAATAAAGCTGACTTTGATCATGATAAACAGCGTTACGAAAGTAAATTACAAGCGCTTCGCTCGCATACTGCAAAACTTATTGATTATCGCTAGTGCTGCACTGATAAGCACAGGGCACGCTTTTGCCAATACAAACTTAGTACAAGACGTTATAACGCTAACATCGCCTCAATTTGCTGGGCGAAAAACGAATACCGAGGGCGCTAAATTAGCCGCCGATTTCATAGCAGAGCGCTTTGTCGCTCTTGGCTATTCAGTAAATGAACAAATTTTTACTTATCAATCAGGTTTCTTTAGTGAGGCGGTTGGGAGAAACATTGTTGCGATAAAAAATAGCCCTTGTGAAAAGTGTAAAAAAATTATTTTTACAGCCCATTACGACCACCTTGGGCAACAAGGCAGTCGGCTTTACCCGGGTGCCAATGATAACGCCAGCGGCGTTGCAGCTTTACTTTATTTAGCTGACCACTTTGCACAAAGCCCTCAGCGCTATCAGTTAGTGTTTGTTGCAACCGATGCCGAAGAAAATGGCCTACATGGTAGCGATTACTTGGTATCGACACTTAATACAGACAAAATAAAACTTAACATTAATTTAGATATGCTTGTTGTGAATCCACGAAAACCGCGTATCTATGCATTTTTAGATAAGCAATCATTAGCGCACTATAAAGATGACATTAAAGCTTTGTCTGATGAGCAGCTAACCTTTATGGCAACTAGCTCGTCGGCGAGGCTGAATCGATTATTTGATCTCAAAGTTGATTGGCGCAGAGCAAGCGACCACTATTCGTTCGCTAAAGCGAAGATCCCATACATTTACTTTGGTATCGGACACGATAAACATCATCATCAAACTACCGATACAACAGAACATATCAACTTTATTTTATTTGAAGCTGCGATGAAGAAAATAGCTCTATTTATTGAAAAGCTTGCAAGTTAGCTACTTTGGTAGCTCAGAGGTTAAAACAAACTGCCTTTTTTGCGCTTTGCTAAGCTTTTTTACGCTTATTTCAAGTTTAGTTGCTTCACTACGGTTACCCACTTGCTGTTGATAGATAAGTGTTAAAGGCCCCTTGCCTTTGAGGTTTTTAGCCCCTTTTCCCGCTTGATGCTGCATAAATCGCTTTTCAACATTGGTGGTGATCCCCGTATACCAATGACCCAAACGTGTTTGCACTATGTACAAATGCCACAGACTCTCTGAATTATCATTGTTTTTTATAGGCTGCTGTAAACTTTCTGGGTTTGCTGTGGTCAAATTTGTGCCTCTTGATTGTTAATCGCATTTGTGTAAAAACAATTACTGAAAAGGGTTTTACCTTCAGTGACTAATCGGTATCATGCAGTGTATAAAAAATAAGGATTCAAACAAATAATGCAGTCGTTTAA
Organism: Pseudoalteromonas sp. S2721; assembly: GCF_005887425.1. Taxonomy (NCBI): domain Bacteria; kingdom Pseudomonadati; phylum Pseudomonadota; class Gammaproteobacteria; order Alteromonadales; family Pseudoalteromonadaceae; genus Pseudoalteromonas; species Pseudoalteromonas sp. S2721. Next base: position 128,712 of record NZ_PNCZ01000012.1, on the reverse strand, counting down.
AACTTTTTCTTTTTGGTTAGTACTTACCCTTACTTTAAGTGCTACAGCAGGGTGTTCAAGCTGGGTTTACCGAATCAACATTCCTCAAGGTAACTTCTTAGAGCAATCAGATGTAGATAAGCTACGTGTTAATATGACGCGCGAGCAAGTACTGTATGTACTAGGCAAGCCAGTCGCTGAAGACTCATTTGATAAAAATACTTGGCACTACCTTTACGTATTCAATCTTGGTCGTAGCAACGAGCAACGTAAATCACTCACTATTAACTTCGAAAACGATAAGCTTGTTTCGTTATCGGGTGACTATGAACAACCTAGCGAATTTAATACGCCGCTTGAACAAGAGTAATAGCAGCGCAAATTATTAAGGGTAGCCTAGGCTACCCTTTTTTATGCCTTATTAAGCGGACGCCCGCCTGTAATTTTATTAGCTCGGCCCTCTTCTTTGGCTTTTTCAGCACGGCGCCTGCGTGCATCCTTTGGATCAGCAATAAGAGGTCGATAAATCTCAATACGATCGCCATCTTTTACTTCTTGATTCAGTTTGCAAGTACGATTCCAAATCCCAAGCGTTAAATTATTTGCGTCTATTTCTGGGCACTTCTCGATAATGCCCGACTTAATCACCGCTTGCTCAGCGGTAGTACCTACAGGCACTTCGACCAGTAAACTGGTTGCTGTTGTTGGTAAGGCGAAAACCACTTCAACAGTGATCATGGGCGAACTCCATATACAGTTTTAGCGCGTTGAGTAAATGCATTAACCATATTCTTAGCGACTTCGTTAAATACTTTTCCGAAAGCCAGCTCAATAAGCTTACTAGCAAATTCAAACTCAAGATGCAGTTGCACTTTACAAGCTTTATCGTCCAGCGGTAAGAAATGCCATTTACCCTGTAGCTTTTTGAATGGGCCATCAACTAGGCGTAGCGCAACCGTTTGCTCATCAATAAAGGTATTTTCGGTAGTGAACCACTTTTTTAAACCTGCTTTCGATATTTCTAGACTAGCTGTCATACCACTGGCTTGTTGTGTAATGATTTTAGCATCAGAGCAATGTGGTAAAAACTCCGGATATGCATCTACATCATTCACTAAATCAAACATTTCTTTGCTGCTGTACATTACCAGCGCACTTTTTTCTATTTGCGGCATATTCACTCCCAACTTTGTCGGCGAATTTTAGCAAGCTTTGACTATTTACCCAAATATTAGTGACGCGAAAATTTCTGCAAAGCCTTAAAAAAGCGATGTAAAAACGCTGTTTTTACGTATAATATGAGCCACTATGGCTAAGAAAAAATCATCTAAATCGACAAGTAATACCATCGCGCTAAACAAAAAAGCACGTCATGAGTATTTTTTACACGATAAGTTCGAAGCAGGGGTTGAACTACAGGGCTGGGAAGTAAAAAGTATCCGAGCTGGTAAAGTAAACATCTCTGAGACTTATATTCACATTAAAAACGGCGAAGCATTTTTACTTGGCAGTCAAATTCAGCCTCTCAACAGTGCTTCTACTCACGTAATTTGCGATCCTTTAAGGTATCGTAAGTTACTTTTAAATAAGCGTGAAATCGATCGTCTTATCGGTGCTACAGAACGCGAAGGTTTTTCATTAATCGCAACTGCAATGTACTGGAAAAAATGCTGGGTGAAGTTGGAGTTCCACCTTGCTAAAGGTAAAAAGATGCACGACAAACGTGAAGACGGAAAAAATAAAGATTGGGCGCGTGAAAAAGAACGCCTGATGAAACATAAAGCTTAATTTATGAAATGAGCCTAACCTTTTTGTTAGGCTCGTACCCCCTACCAGTCCTGACTCTTACCACTTAAGAACCTTAACATCTTAATAAACCCATACTTTTTTGCTATTTCATTCACCGCTATTTACATGGTATCAATCTTTGTCGTGATTAATTCACAACACTTTCACAATTATACAAGGATTGAAATATATGAAGAACACCCATCGCTTTATACAACGACCTCTCTACGCATTTACAGTTGCCGCATTAGCAGGCACCAGTTTTATGTCTGTTGCTGCACAAGAAGATGGAGCTGAAAAGGTCGAGCGTATTGAAGTTACAGGTTCTCGCATCAAGCGCTCGGACATTGAGGGGCCATCACCGGTTCAATCAATCAGTCGTGCAGACATCGACAACATGGGCTACGATAACTTACAACAATTATTAGAACGTATGCCTGTTGCAGGTAATGGTACATTTTCTACTCGCGGTAATAACCAAGACTCCACAGCCAATGGTGCTGCAGCTGTTAGCCTTAGAGGTTTAGGCTCTGATGCTACATTAGTACTAATTAACGGACGCCGTGTATCTATCAGTGCTTTTGCAGAAAGCATTACCAATTCATTTGTTGATATCAACTCGATTCCAGTCTCTGCGATTGAACGTATTGATATTTTAAAAGATGGTGCATCTGCTATTTATGGTTCTGATGCAGTTGCAGGTGTAGTTAATATCATCTTAAAGAAAGATATTAATGGCCTAGAAGTGAACCTTGGTTATGGCGGTACTGATGGTCCTAACTACGAAGAAAAAACAGCAAGTTTAGTATGGGGTACCAGTACAGAGAAAAGCAGCGCATCAATTATTATTGATTACTTTAACAACACAGCACTCTCATCTGATGAAATGGGCCGCCTAGGCACAGCCAACCAAGAACCATACGGTGGTATGGATTTTCGCTCATCGCGTGGCTTCCCGGGCTACTTCTATGTAGATGGTGAAAAAACCATTGATCCAGCCTGCCCAGCAGAAAATGCAACCGCAAGTGGCAGCTGCTTATTTGACTACGGCCCGTATGGTTACGTAACCCCAGCATCTGAGCGTGTCGGTGCTATCTCACAATTTGAATATAACTTCGACAATGGTATTTCAGCTTTCTTAGAGGTTGCAGTACAACATAATACGTCGCAAGCAGCAGGTGCACCGACTCCGCTTGATGAAGATGCAGGCCTTACAGTACCTGCAAGCCATCCTAACAACCCGTTTGGCCAAGATATCGAAATTGGTCGCTACAGAACCGTAGATGCCGGCCCTCGCCAATGGGATATTGAATCTGATACGCTTCGCTTTGTTGCCGGCCTAAAAGGTGAAATAAATGACTGGAGCTGGGAAGCAGCTGTTCAAAAAGGTCGCAGTGAATCAATGCAAACAGGTAATAGAAGCCAAGGTTGGGTGCGCACTGATTTCCTACAACAAGAAATCGATGCAGGTAACTATAATCCATTTGGTGGCACCTATAATGACCAGGCAGTGATTGACCGTATCACCACAAGCTTAGTGCGCCGTGGTGAGTCTCATATGACCTCATTTGATGCAAATATTAGTGGTGAAGCATTCAGCTTTGGCGATGATGTAGTAATGATGGCTGCAGGTATTGAATACCGTGAAGAAGATGTGAGCGATATTCCAGACGACCAATTCCAGCGTGGTTTAATTTTTGGTACTGAGTCTGTATCAGCCGCTGCTGAACGCGACCAATACGCAGCTTACATTGAGTTTTCAATTCCGCTGGCTGATAACCTAGAGCTGCAACTAGCTGGTCGATACGATGACTACAGCGATTTTGGCTCAACTACAAACCCTAAAGTAGCTGTTCGCTGGGCACCAACTGATTCAATCACTGTTCGTGGTTCGTGGGCTCAAGGTTTCCGCGCGCCTTCACTGGCACAAATTGGTTTAGGTCCGTCGGAAGAAAGTCAATTCTTTGTAGATACTTACCGCTGTCAGGCAACAGGGCTTGACTGTAACGCTCTAGATTACAATATCCAATTTGCAGGTAACCCAAACCTTGAAGCTGAGGAGTCAGAGTCATGGAATGTTGGCTTTATCTGGGCACCAACCGCTGAATTTGGTTTTGGAATCGATGTATGGAGCATTACACAAGATAATAAGATAGATGAGCAAGAGTTCGGCCCTATCTATGATGAAAACTGTAATGATCAAAACAGCACTGTCTGCGTGCGTTTAGCACCACAAAATGGTCAAAGCTTAGGTGTAATCCAAAAAGTTTATAGCACCTTTGAAAACGTCTCATCACAAGAAGTATCAGGTGTCGATGTATCGGCTAACTACACACATGCGATGAACGATTACGGCTTCTTAAAATTCAATTTAGAATGGGCTTACCAAAACGAATTTAAGAAAGATGGCCGCGATTACACTGGCGAATATCGTTATCCAGAAAACCGTTGGATTTTCTCAACAAATTGGGAAATGGGTGACTTCAACACGAATGTGAACGTTAGTTACACGGGCGAGTTTGAAGATACGCCAGATATCGACTTTGACGGTAATTTAGACTTTGATAGCAACACATCACGTATGGTTGATTCACAAACGCTGGTTGATTTACAAACAGCGTATAACTTCTCAGAGAAAATCAAACTTTCTGTGGGTGTGAATAACGTGTTTGATGAAGATCCTCCGTTTGCAATCGGTGATGGCGATGGCGACTTATATGGCTATGTATCAAGCGTACATAACCCTCGTGGTCGTTATTTCTATACTAAACTAACGATGCGTTTTAATTAATCTTGTTGTGCTTAAAAACAAAAACCCGCCAATTGGCGGGTTTTTTAATTCTTTAACTAAGGCCTAAATTATAGGTCGCCTTCGTTTTCAGAAAGGAACTTAGCAACACCTTCAGGGCTTGCGTCCATACCTTTTTTGCCTTCAGTCCAACCAGCTGGACATACTTCACCGTGCTCGCTGTGGAACGCTAGCGCGTCAACCATGCGGATCATTTCGTCGATGTTACGGCCTAGAGGAAGGTCGTTAACTACTTGGTGACGTACGTTACCTTCTTCGTCGATAAGGAAAGAACCACGGAAAGCAACACCTGCTTCTGGGTGCTCAACATCGTATGCTTGACAGATTTCGTGTTTAACGTCTGCAACTAGTGCATATTTAACTTGACCAATACCACCGTCAGCAACGGCAGTGTTACGCCATGCATTGTGTGAGAATTGTGAATCGATAGAAACACCAATTACTTCAACGCCACGCTTTTGGAACTCTTCAAAACGCTTGTCGAAAGCGATTAACTCTGAAGGACAAACGAAAGTGAAGTCTAACGGGTAAAAGAAGATAACTGCTTTTTTACCTTTGATAGTTTCTTTTAGGTTGAAGTTTTCAACGATTTCACCGTTACCAAGAACAGCTGCTGCAGTAAAGTCTGGTGCCTGACGGCCAACTAATACACCCATTTTTATCTCCAAATATTTGAGTTTATTTCCAATTGCCTAAGCAATACTCACATAGATATGGTTACTAAAACGCAAAAACCAAGTGTAAGTATTGATAAATTGCAAGATAGTGTAATGAGGTTACAGACAAATGAACAATCGAAAAAAGCGATATGCCTAATCGGAAAAATTGATTTATTAAAATATTACGTAACTCTTGAAGCAAACAATCGCAAAGAGCTGCAAAATCAGCAGCTAAAATCTGATAAAATATGCCGAGCTAAGCAACTAGGTAGAAAAATGAAAGTTTTGATCACAGGTTCAGCAGGTCGGGTTGGCCGTGCAATTTATATCAAGTTAATGAGCAATTATAATGTCGTTGGGATGGATAAAGCGCCTTGCTCTACAGCTGACTTTGTGGGTGATATTCGTGACCAACACTTAATTCAGAGAGCTCTTCAAGACATCGACGTGATAATCCATACAGCCGCTTTACATGCCCCTCATGTTGGCCTGCACTCTGACGACGATTTTTACACTATAAATGTGGAGGCGACAGAACAACTGGCACTGTTAGGTATAGAAGCAGGCGTAAAACAGTTTATTTTTACCAGCACCACAGCGCTCTATGGTTCAGCTTCAACGCCATTAGGTCAAGCGGGTTGGGTAAACGAGGATATTATTCCAAAGCCAAAATCCATTTACCATAAAACTAAAATCGCCGCTGAAGCCAAGCTTGAAGCTATTTCAATAAAGCACAAATTACCAATCACAGTATTACAGATGTCTCGCTGTTTTCCTGAACCTGCAGATACGATGGCGCTATTTCGTAATAGCCGTGGCATCGACGCTCGCGATGTTGCCAATGCTCATTTATGTGCAATCGAGAAAAAACTAAGTGGTTTTAATCGCTTTATTATTTCAGGCGTTACGCCTTATTCAAAAAAAGATTGCCAGTCGCTTTATAAGCAAGCAGATAAAGTCATTATTGAAAAAATCCCAGCATTAGCAGATGCATTCAAGGAGCGAGGCTGGCTATTACCAACGAGTTTAGACCGAGTATACGATTCAACTAGAGCGCAGCAGCAACTTGGCTGGAATCCCAAACATGATTTTAATAGTGTTTTAGCAATGCTTGATGATGAAAGCGCTGAAGTACTCCCTGTGCTTAAAAGTAACTAACAAAAAACCCAGCTTTTAGCTGGGTTCTTAAATGAATATTAGTTACGGTCGCTTAGTCCATGATATCTTCTGGCATATCACCACGAATTTGTTGCCAAATTTCACCTGTTTGATGACCATATTTACGCATCATTGAAATCGCACCGTCGTGTTCACGACGCTCTGCCAGTTCTGTTAAATCTTTATAAAATTGACGCGCTAATTCACGAGTTCGAGAATCAGAGAAGTAGTGGCAGCCAATTTTTGAGTAGAAACCTTTAAAGCCATTTAGGATAAGAACGTAAATGCGGTTATTACCCGCAACTGCTAATTCATGGTGAACTTTATAATCGTAATCAGCAAATGCTTGCGCACTGTCTTCTAGCTCTTCACTTTGCGATAAAATTTCAATTACACGCTCAGGAGCAAGCTTAATAGCCGCACGGGTATAAATTGCGCTGATATTTGTGCGTGCAGAAAGTAATTGATCTGTAAGCTCTGGCATTTTGTCTTCATCTAGTCGCGCTAGCGTTTCTAAAATGTTCAGGCCCGAGGTTTCCCAGAAGTTATTTACACGGGTAGGTTTACCGTGCTGAATCGTTAGCCAGCCATCACGGGCTAGACGCTGAAGTACTTCACGTAAGGTTGTACGTGTAACACCTATCAGCTCAGATAATTCACGCTCAGCTGGAAGAATTGAGCCAGGCGGAAAGTCACCATTCCAAATAGATTCAACAATGTATTCTTCAGCAAAACCTGCTGGGCTTTTCGCTTTAAAAATTCTCATTCACTTTCCACTTGAGTTAGCAACTACTTTTACCGCATTTGGTGTTCAACTCACTGATTGTACCAGATGATAAGCAACTAACAAGTAAACTAACTCGGCAGTACATAAAAATCTATAAGATCTAGTTAAATAAATGGCCTTTTGGATTAAAAGTACATCAAATAACAATACTATCGATATAATCAATTTCTATTTATTAACAATAATAACCAGCACTGATATAGGTATGGCCATGCAGCAGCGCGTTTTACCAGCTCTATTTAAAAATTTTTTAGGAACTTCACCAAAGTGGTACAAATACACCATTATTGCGTTTTTACTAATCAACCTGGTGTTATTTCAACTTAACCCTTATCTGGCAGGATGGGTATTAGTGTTAGAGTTTATTTTTACTCTCGCCATGGCACTTAAATGTTACCCGCTACAACCGGGTGGTTTACTGGCAATTGAAGCCTTGTTTATCGGCATGACAACAGCAGGTCAAGTTGAACATGAGATAGTACAGAATATCGATGTGATCCTGTTACTTATCTTTATGGTTGCTGGTATCTATTTTATGAAAGACTTACTTTTATATATCTTTACAAAGCTGGTTGTTTCGGTACGAAGTAAAACCGTATTATCCCTGTCGTTTACGATAGCTGCCGCATTTTTATCTGCTTTCTTAGATGCGTTAACGGTGATGGCCGTTGTTATTGCCGTCGCGATGGGCTTTTACAGTATTTACCACAAGGTAGCATCAGGCAAAGACTCCAGCAGTGAGCATGATATTAATGATGATAACCAAGTTCGCCCAGTCAATCGTCAAGAGCTTGAAGAGTTTCGTGCTTTTCTTCGTAATTTATTAATGCATGCATCCATAGGTACTGCCTTAGGCGGTGTTTGTACTATGGTAGGCGAGCCACAGAACTTGATCATTGCAGAGCGTGCAGGCTGGTTATTTGGCGAATTTTTCTTCCGAATGTTGCCTATTACTTTACCCGTTATGATTGCAGGTATTGCCACTACTTTCTTACTCGAAAAAACCAAAACCTTTGGTTACGGCGCAAAACTCCCTGCCCCCATCCACACGATTTTATCGGATCATGCTAAAAAGCTAGAGAAAAAACGCACTACACGCGACAAAGTAAACCTAGCGATTCAAGCTTTCATTGCTGTTTGGTTGATCATAGGTTTAGCCCTTCACTTAGCCACTGTTGGTTTAATTGGTTTGTCTGTTATTATTTTTGCCACGGCCAGTGCAGGTATTATTGAAGAGCACCAATTAGGTAAAGCATTTGAAGAAGCTCTACCATTCACAGCGTTACTTTGCGTATTCTTCTCAATTGTTGCAGTTATTATCGACCAGCATTTATTTACACCTGTGATCGCATGGGTACTTACTTTCGAAGGTCAGCTGCAACTGGTGATGTTCTTCATTGCCAACGGTATTCTTTCGATGGTCAGCGATAACGTGTTCGTGGGTACTGTGTATATCAATGAAGTGGCTGCTGCGTTACAGGCAGGTCAAATTACCCGTGATCAATTTGACCTATTAGCTGTGGCAATTAACACAGGTACTAATTTACCAAGTGTTGCTACGCCTAATGGACAAGCTGCCTTCTTATTCTTGCTTACATCAACATTAGCCCCTGTGTTAAGACTATCTTATGGACGCATGGTATACATGGCGCTACCTTATACCATAGTGTTGACGATTGTTGGCTTGAGCATGACCTTATTCAGCCTTTCAGATATGACTGACTTGCTGTATCAATGGGGCTTAATCAATCACCATAGCGGTGCGTTACCTGGCTCATTAGGTGGTCATTAAAACGATTATTTAAAACAAAACATTTGCAACCAAAAAGCCCGCTTGATGCGGGCTTTTTTGATAGAGCTCTTTTTTGCTAGATTAGCTGTTTAATCAAGCACTTTCGCGTCGTTTGCTTTGTTGAGTAAGCTGCGGCTTTGCGTTAAGAAATGTGCAGTTGCATCAGAGAAGTATTCTTTTGCATCAGCAAATGCGGCAATCAATGATGCTTTATCCCCTGCTTTAAGCTTTTCTAGCGTGTCTGCAAAAGTATCTTGGTAGTTGGCAAGCAGTGCTTCTACATCGTCGAATTGTGCTAACATTATGTCAGAGTAAAGCTCTGGCGATTGGGCAAATAAGCGCCCGACCATCATTAACTCTAACTGATAAATGGGTGATGAGCAGCTGCGAAGCTCTGCAAGTGTATGGCTTTGCTTGGCAAGAAACTGGCCATATACAAAAGTTGTTAAGTGACGCATAACCTGAATGATCTGCATTGCTTCATCGTGTTTTTTAGCATCCATTTCAACTACTTGGCAGCCCCAAACTTGTAGTTGTGCCATTAACCCTTTAGCTACTTCATGATCTCGCCCTTCACACACGACCACCGTTTGTTTTACCCAATGTGAAATATCTGGGCCAAACATGGGGTGTAAGCCAACTACAGGGCCGCTATGAGCCGCCATAAGTGCTTTTAAAGGTTTTTGCTTAACAGAGGTAATATCAACCAGCAAACAGTCATCATCAAGTGTCGGTAGCGCAGCGACAACTTGCTCAAGTGCATTAATTGGCACACTGACAAGAACCAATTTTGCCCCTTTTAATATCGTCTCACTTTGTGCTTGCTGTGCTTTATCTAAAATACGCACTTCATAACCTGAACGAGTAAATTGTTGAGCAAATAACTGGCCCATGGCACCTTCACCACCCACAATTACAATGGGTGATAATTGGGGTGCAACACAGGCAAGGCTACCTTGTTGGTTTTGATACGCTTCACGCATCATACGACGCAATATATCTTCAACTAACTCAGGGTTAACCCCTTGTGCGACAGCTTCTTGACGACGAGCTGCAAGTAACTCAGCCTCGCGATCTGGGGCATGTAATGGTGCACCGATTTGTTGCTTAATTGCGCCTATTTTTTCTGTAATCCCATTACGCTTTGCCAGTAATGCCACCAATTGCGCATCACATTCATCTATTCCTGCTCTTAAATCAGCTAGATCATTCACTGTTACCACGTTACTACACCTCAAACCCTATAAACGTAAATATTTATATACAAAAAAGTAAAGCTTTTAATACAAATTATAGTAACAGGATAACAGCCAAAGCACAAAGCCCCAACGTTCTTGTAGCATAGCTTATAAAGGGATAAATAGGAGTAAGTAGATAGGTTAGAAGGGAGTATTTCTCAGAGAGGTAAATTATTTTTGTGGTATAAAAACCAAAACGGGTTGCAACCTAAGGCTGCAACCCGTTTTATTTTGCGTTGTAAAACAGCGCGTATTAGTTAAGTTTTTCTCTAATACGTGCAGATTTACCAGAACGCTCACGTAGATAGTAAAGTTTCGCACGGCGAACTGCACCGCGACGTTTAACTGAGATACTATCGATAAGAGGGCTGTGCGTTTGGAATACACGCTCAACACCTTCACCGCTCGAGATTTTACGAACTGTGAATGCTGAGTGAAGACCACGATTACGCTTAGCGATTACAACACCTTCAAAGGCCTGTAGACGCTCTTTGTTACCTTCTTTTACACGTACCTGTACAACTACTGTATCACCAGCGCCGAATGCTGGTACGTCTGTTTTAAGCTGCTCTTCTTCAAGCGCTTTAATAATATTTTGGTTTACTTTTGCCATTATATTTCTCACTTTCCTAGGTGTAACTGTCTTCTAGCCACAAGCTTGTTGGTACTCTTGCTGAAATTCAGCAAGGAGTGCCGCTTGCTCCTCAGTCAGAGCTAGGTTATGCAACAAGTCAGGACGACGAAGCCAAGTTCTACCAAGTGACTGCTTTGTGCGCCACTTAGCGATTTCTTGGTGGTTTCCGCTGAGTAATACAGCAGGCACCTGTTTATCATCCAATGTCTCTGGCCGTGTATAGTGAGGACAATCAAGCAAGCCATTCGAAAATGAATCCTGCTCAGCTGACTGGTTATGACCTAACACCCCTGGTACTAATCGTGCTACTGCATCAATTAGCGTCATCGCGGGTAGCTCACCACCACTTAAAATAAAATCACCAATTGACCATTCTTCGTCAACGTATGATTCTATGATTCGCTCATCTATACCTTCATAGCGACCTGCAATTAAAATCAGCTTTTCTGATTGTGCAAGCTCGCTTGCACCTTGCTGATCTAATTTGCGCCCTTGCGGGGACATATAAATTACTTTTGCACCATCACCTGCCGCTTTTTTGGCGTCAAGGATAGCTTGTTTCAATGGTTCAACCATCATTAACATGCCAGGACCGCCCCCGTAAGGACGATCATCCACGGTTCTATGCTTATCAGTGGCATAGTCACGTGGGTTCCAACAGTTAAAGTCGATTAGACCATTTTTAACTGCGCGACCTGTTACCCCTTGGGTGGTAATCGCATCAAACATGTCCGGGAAAAGGCTTATCACCCCTACCCATAGCGAACTCGTTTGTGACATTAAAACCCTGGGTCCCAGTCTACGGTAATTTCTCTTGCATCATGTTTAACTTCTTTAATAACAGAATCTGTTAAGAAAGGAATTAAACGCTCTGCTTGGCCAAATGCATCTTTTTTGTTTGCTTTCACAACCAAAACGTCATTTGACCCTGTCTCCATTAGGTCATCAACAGTGCCTAAGTTATAACCTTTATCAGTTATAACAGACATGCCGATCAGATCTCGCCAATAGAATTCACCTTGCGGTAATTCTGGTAGCTGCGCTGCATCTACTGAGATTTCTGCATTGGTTAAAGCCATTGCTTCGTCTCGGTCGTTTACTTGCGCAACTTTAGCGATAAAGCCTTTGTTGTGGCGACGCCAGTCGACCACTTCTAAGGTCTGCCATTTACCTTGTTGCCCTATCAACCATGGGCTGAAATCGAAGATCCCTTCGGGATCATCAGTAAATGAATGCACCTTAAGCCAGCCCTTTATACCATACGGGGCACCGAGCTTTCCTACTGTAATATACGAGGTGTTCTCTTGACTCATGGTTACTCTTACGCCTATTAAGCCGCTTTACGAGCGTCTTTAACTAACTTAGCTACGCGATCTGAAAGAGATGCGCCTTGACCTACCCAGTGATCAACACGAGATAAATCTAAACGTACTTTTTCTTCCTGACCAGAAGCGATTGGGTTAAAGAAACCTACTTTCTCGATGAAGCGACCGTCACGCGAGAAACGGCTATCCGCAACCACAATTTGATAGAAAGGGCGTTTTTTAGCGCCACCACGTTGCAAACGAATAGTTACCATACCGTCCTCTACATTAGATTGACTGTTTTCATTAATAAGATTTACTCCCCAATACGGGAAGCTGGGGAATTGTACGAGTTTTTTGCAACATTGCAAGTAAGAACTGCTGCAAAATGTAAGTTTAGTTGATTAAACACTGATCTGGGCTTTAAATCTTACATGCAGCTAACAACTACGCATAAATTATCTACAAAAAAAGGAGCTATATGCTCCTTTTTATACATTTAATAGACAGTACTATTAAAATTTAGGGCCACCACCCATCATCCCTGGTGGTAACATGCCTTTCATGCCGCGCATCATTTTCTTCATGCCACCTTTGCCTTTCATCTTCTTCATCATCTTCTGCATTTGCGTAAATTGCTTAAGCAGTTTATTGATTTCTTGCACCTGAGTACCAGAACCTGCCGCAATACGTTTTTTACGCGAGCCTTTGATGATTTCAGGACGGGCACGCTCTTTTGGTGTCATAGAGTTGATGATGGCTTCCATTTGTACGAAAGTTTTATCACCCATCTGGCCTTTTACAGCGTCTGGTAGGTTTTGCATGCCTGGCAGCTTATCAAGCATCGACATCATACCGCCCATGTTCTTCATCTGACGAAGTTGCTCAGCAAAGTCATCTAATGTGAAGCCATCACCTTTAAATACTTTTTCGGCAACTTTAGCTGCTTTCTCTTTATCTACTTTCATTTCGACTTCTTCGATTAATGAAAGTACATCACCCATACCTAGGATACGAGAAGCAATACGGTCAGGGTGGAATGGTTCAAGAGCATCAGTGCGTTCACCCACACCCATAAACTTAATTGGCTTACCGGTAATATGACGAATCGATAATGCAGCACCACCACGGGCATCACCATCGGTCTTGGTTAAGATCACACCACTTAGAGGAAGCGCCTCATCAAATGCTTTTGCAGTGTTTGCCGCATCTTGACCTGTCATCGCATCAACAACGAATAAGGTTTCGATTGGGTTAATCGCACTGTGAAGTGCTTTGATCTCGTCCATCATGTCGTTATCGACGTGTAAACGACCTGCGGTATCAACTAATACCACATCAATGAATTTCTTCTTCGCGTGCGAAATCGCATTGTTTGCGATATCAACCGGCTTTTGTGAAATGTCACTTGGGAAGAACTCAACACCCACTTCATCAGCCAGTGTTTCAAGCTGTTTGATTGCTGCCGGACGATAAACGTCGGCACTCACAACTAATACAGACTTCTTTTTACGCTCTTTTAAGAATTTAGCTAGTTTACCAACACTGGTCGTTTTACCAGCACCTTGTAAACCCGCCATCATCACTACCGCTGGCGGCTGTGCATTAAGGCTTAGCTCTTCGTTAGCTTCACCCATGGCTTTTTCAAGTTCTTCACGAACGATCTTAATAAAGACTTGGCCAGGGCTTAAGCTTTTTGTTACCTCAACACCTACGGCGCGTTCTTTAACTTGCTTAACGAATTCACGAACAACAGGTAATGCAACGTCCGCTTCCAAAAATGCCATGCGGACTTCGCGTAATGTATCTTTTATATTGTCTTCAGTTAGGCGTCCGCGGCCACTGATATTTTTTAAGGTTTTACCTAAGCGTTCTTGGAGATTCTCAAACATGTAAAGGTTCCGATAAAACGTGTTGCACCTGCAATGTACATAAATCAAACAAGTTTGGTGACAATACAGGCAATATTAAAATTTAATTCCTAGCAGTATACCGTAAATGGTGGTCGACAATACAGTGTTCAAGTGTGCAGTTTGAGTTTCTTTTTACAAACTCTATGCTTTTGCCTTGCTATAAAATACAATGGCATCAAAGAGACAAGGATTTATCGATATAAATTAAGTGGCCAAAACACGATGATTATTAGTTTAACTATTATTGCTAGTTTGTTTTATGTGTTAGCAACGTCACATGTGCTATCACGCCTTTTCCACAAACAAGGTCCAAGCCAAAAACTCACAGTGATTCTTAGCACTGTGGCTATCCTTGCTCATATGCTATTACTGGTTAATTCAGTTTTCCGTGCTGACGGCCAAGATTTAAGTATCGTCAACGTTGCTTTATTAACCTGTTGGGTCATTGTGGTGTCGGTAACTGCTGTGTCTCTCAAATTCCCTGCGACTTTATTGTTGCCAGTTGTTTATGGTTTTGCAGCCTTACTGACTCTTGCCAGCTTGTTTATACCACATCATGTGATTTTGCAATCAATCGATGTTGAGCTTGGTTTAGTTACTCACATATCGTTATCACTGCTAGCCTATTGTGTTTTGATAATCTCAACACTTTATGCTGTACAGTTCTACTTTATTGATAAGCGCCTCAAACGCAAAGACTTGGCAATTGTACACAGCCACCTCCCTCCTTTAATGGTGGTTGAGCGTCAGCTATATCAATTACTCACGCTGGGTACTATCTTACTGACTTTTGCTCTCCTTTCTGGGTTCATCTTCTTAGAGGGAATGTTTGCCAGTGAGTTTATCCACAAAACAGTCTTATCACTAATTGCTTGGCTCATTTTCACCGTGGTCACTGTAGGTCATTTACGCCAAGGCTGGCGTGGAAAGCCTGTGGTGTTTTCGATCATGATAGCCGCTTTTATCTTGTCACTTGCTTATTTTGGCAGCCGTTTCATCCAAGAAGTGGTTCTAAATAAGTTTTAACTTGACTCAGCAAGCTGTCTCTAGCTTAATATGCACTGATTTATAAAAAAAGGATCCATCCTTGGACGACATATCGACTAGTACCCTGTTTATTATATTGGGATTATTGATACTTATTTCTGCTTATTTTTCTGGTTCTGAAACTGGAATTATGTCAATCAACCGTATTCGCCTGCGTCATCTTGCTAAAGAAGATCACCGTGCAGCGAAGCGCGTCAGCAAACTATTAAGTCGCCCTGACAGACTCATTGGTCTGATCTTAATTGGTAATAACCTTGTAAATATCGCTGCAGCACAGGTTGCAACGATTATTGGTATTCGTTTGTATGGTGATCTCGGTATCGCTATTGCAACCGGCGCGCTAACGCTGGTTGTTTTAATCTTTGCCGAAGTAACGCCAAAAACACTTGCTGCGCTCTACCCAGAGAAGGTTGCTTTTCCAAGTTCAATTGTGCTTAAAGGCCTTTTGAAAATCCTTTTCCCGTTTGTGGTTATCGTAAACTGGATGACTAACGGCATGTTACGCTTGTTTGGTATTACCACAGCACAAATTGAAGAGCACAGCTTAAGTAAAGAAGAATTAAAAACTGTGGTGAACGAATCAGGTGCACTATTACCTGCTCGCCACCAAAGTATGCTGACTTCAATTTTAGATTTAGAGCAAGTCACTGTTGAAGATATCATGATCCCACGCAACGAAATTGTTGCTATCGATATCAATGATGACTGGAAGCTTATCAGCCGCCAACTTACTCATGCGCAGCACACTCGCGTTTTGTTGTATCGTGACCAAATTGATGATGCTGTTGGCTTTATTCACTCACGTGATGCACTGCGCCTATTAACTAAAGAGCAGTTTGATAAACCATCACTACTGCGTGCGGTACGTGAAATTTACTTTATTCCTGAAGGCACATCACTGAACACGCAACTACTTAAGTTCCAGCAATCAAAAGAGCGTATTGGCTTAGTCGTGGATGAGTATGGTGATATTCAAGGTCTAGTAACACTTGAAGATATTCTTGAAGAAGTTGTGGGTGATTTCACTACAACGCAAACGCGTACACCGAGTGAAGAAGTAACAGAGCAAGATGATGGCTCAGTACTTGTTGATGGCGGTGCTAATATTCGTGATTTAAATAAAGAAATGGGTTGGGAGCTACCGATTGATGGCCCGAAAACGCTAAGTGGTTTAATTGTTGAATACTTAGAGGACATCCCTGACTCAAACCTAAGCTTGCGTATTGCCGGCTACCCTATTGAAGTTATTGAGATAAAAGAAAATATGGTGAAGTTAGTTAAAGTTATTCCAAGTAAACGCACTGACTGCTAACTAAACTTAAACAAAAGGAGTAGCTTGCTACTCCTTTTTGTTACTTATAGCTTAATTACCTCTGAAGATTCACATTTTAAAAGCTAACCCGCACAACCAAACACAAATTCCTCTACTATTATTTTCTTTTGCATATATTGATATAAAAGGGAAAATAATGGACGAAATATCAATCGAGAAAATCTATAACCAAGCTATCGAATTGCTGATGCTTTACGGGCCGAAGTTTATTCTGGCAATTTTGGTTCTAATCATAGGTTGGTGGCTAATTGGTCGTATTGCCAATATGGCTGAAAAATCAATGAATAAGGTCAAATTCGAAGTTGGCCTTACGCACTTTTTAGTCTCTTTTATCTCAGTCATTCTAAAAATACTATTACTGATCTCTGTTGCTTCGATGATTGGTATAGAAACCACGTCATTTATTGCAATGCTAGGTGCTGCTGGCCTTGCGGTGGGCATGGCACTGCAAGGTAGCCTTGCTAACTTTGCAGGTGGCGTGCTTATTTTATTCTTTAAACCTTTTAAAGTGGGTGATGTAATCGAAGCACAAGGCTATATGGGGAAAGTTGTTGAAATACAAATTTTTGTCACCGTTTTACTCACCTACGACAATGAAAAAATCATTATCCCTAATGGCACGCTATCAAACGGCTGCGTTAAGAATAAGTTCACAGAACCTCTACACCGTGTTGCAATCGAATTTGGTATTAGTTACGGAGATGATGTTCATAAAGCACGTGATGTGCTTATGAGCGTGCTTGATGATTATGATTTGGTATTAAAAGACATTGAAGATAAGAAACCATCTGTTCATGTTAGCCAGCACGGTGAAAGCCATATCGGCATGTTGGTATGGGCGTGGGTGGAGTCTGATAACTACTGGCCAGTGTATTTTGGCTTGTACGAGCGAGTTAAAATTGCCTTCGACGCTGCAGATATCACTATCCCATTCCCGCAAAGGGATGTTCATATTCACCAGTTTCCTGGTAAATAACGAAAAAAAGCCCGCTAATTGATGCGGGCTTTTTATTTATGTATTAACTAAATAAACGCTCAAACCAGTTCTTATCTAAATCTGCTTCACATTTTTTAAGTTGAGCGCCATAGCGGCTTGCTCGATGTTTAACTTTATTTGCAACACTCATTAGCCACTTCTTACTTTTGTAAGTGCCTCGCTTATAGCCGCCCCACCCTTCGTGATAATTAAGGTACTGCGCATAGGCATCCCACTTTGATATACCATTTACTTTATGGGTTTTGTAAACGAACCAAGCCATAAAATCGATTGCATCGTCAAAATCATCTCTGTCTGCACCGCTATTACCTGTTTCGCGAATGTAATCAGACCATGTTGGGGTTTTTGCTTGTGAGTAGCCATATGCCGAGCTGGCACGGCCGATTGGAATTACCCACAAGAAGTACTCCATTGGCGGCGCTGCATCATGACGAAATGAACTTTCTTGATACATCATGCTCATCAGTACATGTTTTGGCGAGCCCCATTTTTCTTGTGCATCACGGGCATCGTAATACCAATCGGGTTTTTCTTCAAAAATTTTACAAATATCATGAGGTTGCTCAGGAGGAGCCGTTGCACAACCAGCCAATGATGCGGCCAGCGATAAAATAATTATACTTTTTTTCATTTTTTTATGGATCTCGCTGAACTTTTTCTCGTCAGGTCAGTCTGAACTTATGAATGCAGCAGTATAGCATTGTTTCATCCCTGAAGAATCTTTGACGCAGCCTCCCTAGGCTGCGTTTTTTTATGCCTACAACATACTAAGCTTTAGAAAAATAGTCATCTAAAAATGCAGTGAAAGATACACTGTCTGCCGCTTTAACTTCACGCTCTTTAAGCACCGAGTCAGCCGCTTGCTCTGCCAAAAATGCTTGATCATAAAATTGGTAATCTGCATCAAGGTGACTTTGCTTGTACTGCTGTGCAAGTGCTAAAGCGAAATGACCATTATCCTGGTTTTCATTTGCAAGTGCTGCTACATATCTACCAGAAAAGGTTTTACTAGGATCCTCGACCCAGGTTACCATTTCTTTTATAGTTTCAGAGTAATAGCTCACACCGTAAGCTTTATCCATGTACTGTGCTACTGGGTGTAATTTATCAAAAATAGCATGCGCCCACTCAGTTAAGCTAGTAGCCCGCCCCTCTTTTGTTAACATTAACTCTGGATCACGACCATCATTAACGACCGCATCTAAATTTGCAGTACTTAATTTTTGCTCTTGCCAATCCATTTCTGGAGATTCGCTTAATAGGCAATAGGTTAAGAAAACATCTAAGAAGCGAATTTGCTGTAGATCAATTCCAGTTTCACTAAACGGATTAACATCCAATGCACGTACTTCTATATATTCTATACCGCCACGTAACAACGCATCAGTCGGTGTTTCACCCGAAGCTGCATTACGCTTAGGACGAATTGGCGAGTAAAACTCGTTTTCGATTTGCAGTATGTTTTTGTTTAGCTGCTTTGGTTCGGCACTTTTATAATCATCAAGATGACCATACAAATCCGAAGATAAGTGGATTGCTTCTTTTAACCCAGCCACATATTCTTCTAATGAGTTATACATAACACGTAAAGACGATTGTGCACTATTTGTGTAGCCAAGATTTCCCAGACGTAGTGCTGTACCGACTTCTAAATAAAGCGTGCCTTTACCCAATTTTTTAAAGGGTAAATCTGTTTCACGCCCTTGTAGAAACGAATTACACAAAGCCGGTGAAGCACCAAACAAATAACTGATAAGCCAAAGCTCACGCTTAAAATTGCGGATCAGACCTAAATAACCTTGTGATATAAAGTCCGACAAGCTTACTTTACTTTCATTTAGCTGATATAAGCTCTGCCATAAGGTTTCAGGAAATGAAATATTAAAGTGAACACCAGCAATCGCTTGCATCATACTGCCATAACGATTTTTAAGGCCTTCACGATAAAGTGTTTTCATACGCCCTATATTTGAATCACCAAACTGCGCCAATACAATGTCGTCTTGATGCTCAATAAAACATGGCATACTAATCGGCCATAGAAGTTCATCATTCATATGTGACAATGTGAACTTTTGTAAGTCTTTTAGCTGGGCTAGGGTTTGCTCAGCTGATGTGCTCACTGGAGTGATAAATTCTAGCAAAGATTCAGAAAAGTCAGTCGTGATATGCTCATTAGTTAACGCACTCCCCACGCCTTTTGGATGACCCAGCTTTGATATGTGACCACTTGGTTTGATCCTTAAAGCTTCTCGCTCGATACCACGTTTAATCCCATTAATTGCGTTAGGAAATTGAGCTGTTAACGCTGCTAGCGTTTTATTTAAATCATGTTTTATCAAAAATGCTTCCTCGAGCCAGGTGGCTTTAATCCTAAGTGTATGGGGGCTAAAAATAATTACTCAAGAGCCAATTATAAGTTTCTGAAAAGTCCTTACACTGAAAGTTAATCTTGCCACTGTAAGTCATATTATACAATTGCTTTAGTGACCGCTGTGACGAGTATAAATTTTATTAGTGCAAACAAAGACCGAAACAAGATAACAATTCTTTCATCCAATACTAAAGAACTAGAGCAACCATATTTTTTCTGCTTCGTTATTGTTCTAGATCAATTCTCTTAAACAATTTTTAAAAGTTTAACAAAGATCAATCTTCAAGCTCTTCCCTTACATTTTTCTGAGTTTATAATCCGCGCACCATAAAAAAGTATATTTCAAGGACTCATATGCGTCGTGGGCAAGAAATCATTAATCAGGAAGTAACATACTCTGACAA
Source organism: Pseudoalteromonas sp. S2721 (assembly GCF_005887425.1). Classification (NCBI taxonomy): domain Bacteria; kingdom Pseudomonadati; phylum Pseudomonadota; class Gammaproteobacteria; order Alteromonadales; family Pseudoalteromonadaceae; genus Pseudoalteromonas; species Pseudoalteromonas sp. S2721. Next base: position 108,496 of record NZ_PNCZ01000012.1, on the reverse strand, counting down.
TCAAGAGCTTGTCTCTACCACTGACTTACGTGGTGTTATCACATACGTAAATAAGGAATTTTGTACTATTGCTGGTTACAGCGAAGAAGAACTCCTCGGAAAAAACCATAACATAGTACGCCACCCAGATATGCCTAAAGCGGCATTTAAAGAGATGTGGGAAAAACTAAAACAAGGTCACTCTTGGCGTGGCATGGTGAAGAACCGCTGCAAAGATGGTCGCTACTATTGGGTCGATGCGTTCGTAACGCCAATTTACGAACATGGGCAGTTAGTTGGCTATCAATCTGTACGTACCAAACCAACTGAGCAATTAAAGAGTCGTGCAAAAGCGCTCTATACTAAAATTAATGATGGTAAATCAATCGCATCATTGCGTGAGAATATTTCACTAAGACAAATAGTGTCTGCGATTTTATTAGTTGCAGGTATTGTTGGTTTAGCTGTGGCCGCGTCATGGATGGTTGCTTTAGCCGCATGTGCGCTTATAGCGCTACTTTTTGCTCTAAATTATGACGAACTGGTTGTTACGCCTAGCCATTTAAAGCAGCAACGTGCAGAGTTTGATTCAGTATCAAGGTATGTCTATTCAGGATCACATCCATTTAGCATTGCTGCCTTTAATCAGCAAATGCTGTTTGCAAAGCTCAGAACGGTGCTCGGTCGTGTTAAAGACTCTACTTACTCGTTTAAAAATATTGCCACCAGCTTAGATAAACAATCGTCACTAACTGAGCAAGGCATTGCTGCACAAAGTCAACGTTTGAGTGATATTGCCACAGCAATGACGCAAATGAGCGCAACGATTGGCGAAATTTCTGCTAATACTCATCATACAGCTGATAAGGTTAAGACAACTTATCAAAGCTGTAACGATATCAAACTGCATATTGAAGACAACAGTAGCATGGTGTCTGATCTAGCTAACCAAGTAGAGCAAGCAGCCACTACCGCTAACTCTCTTGCTAGTGAAGCTGACAAAATAGGCCAAGTAATGAGTGAGATTGAAGGCATTGCTGAACAAACAAACTTATTAGCGCTGAATGCAGCAATTGAAGCAGCACGCGCAGGTGAGCATGGCCGTGGTTTTGCAGTTGTAGCAGATGAAGTACGCGCACTTTCTTCACGTACTCAAAATGCAACTTCGCAAATTCACAGCTCAATTAAAGAAATTCAAGATACTTTATTTAGCTGGTCTAAAGTAATGCAATCAACTAAAGCGCAAGCAGATAGTTGTGTTGATACGACTGCTCACACTCAAACTGAGCTAGCGAGCATCTTCGCGCAAATTGATGAAATATCAGGCCTTGCGACTGAGATATCGACGGCTGCTGAGGAACAACAAGTTGTCAGCACCGATATACGCGAAAATGTAGAAAGCATAAAAGGACACAGCGAAGAGAACTTAAAGCTTAGCTACAACGTGGCTAAAGATGCAGCGGGGCTTGTTGAAGGCTCACGCAAAGTTAACGATATGCTGTTAACCTTTAAAGTTTAAAGCTGATTAATACAAAAAAGCCGCATCATAAATGATGCGGCTTTTATTTTTTAGGCAAATTAGCGACTCGAGAAAACAAGTCCATTCTCATCAGCATCAATATGGATGATGGCACCTGGTTGGTAATCCCCACCTAATAATCGCTGTGCTAATGGGTTTTCAATGGTATGTTGAATAGCACGTTTTAAAGGCCTTGCCCCATAGACTGGATCAAAACCACTTTCAGCGATGCGGTCTAAAGCTGCATCTGTAACTTCAAGAATGTAGCCTTTTTCAGTTAATCGCTCACGTAGCTTACTTAACTGAATATCAGCAATTTCTTTAATGTGCTCATTAGCAAGTGGGTGGAATACCACGGTTTCGTCGATGCGGTTAATAAACTCAGGGCGGAACTGACTGACCAATACACCCATCACTTTTTCTTTTAACCCGGCATAATCATTTGAACCTGCTTGCTCTTGGATAATATCTGAGCCCAAGTTAGAGGTCATGATGATCACCGTATTTTTAAAATCAACGGTGCGGCCCTGACCATCCGTTAAACGGCCATCATCAAGCACTTGCAGTAAGATGTTAAATACATCAGGGTGCGCTTTTTCGACCTCATCCAATAAAATGACTGAATATGGGCGACGGCGTACAGCTTCAGTTAAATAGCCGCCCTCTTCATAGCCAACATAACCCGGAGGTGCACCCACTAAACGTGCCACCGAGTGTTTCTCCATAAACTCCGACATATCAATGCGCACCATGGCATCTTCAGTGTCAAACATAAAGCTGGCTAGTGCTTTTGTCAGCTCAGTTTTACCCACCCCTGTTGGGCCTAAGAATAGAAATGAACCGATTGGGCGATTTGGATCAGCAAGCCCAGCGCGAGAGCGACGAATTGCATTCGCAACAGCGACAACGGCTTCATCTTGACCAATCACTTTGTGATGTAATTGATCTTCCATTTGCAGTAGTTTTTCACGTTCACCTTGCAGCATTTTCGATACCGGAATGCCTGTCCAGCGCGATAAAATCTCCGCAATTTCGTCTTCACCTACTTGGTTTTTAAGCAAGCTCATTTCTTGCATTTCAGCTTGCGAAGCAAGGTCGAGTTTACGCTCAAGCTCAGGTATACGACCATATTGTAGTTCAGACATACGCTGTAAATCGCTGGCACGACGCGCCACTTCTAAATCAAGGCGCGCTTGCTCAAGCTCAGCTTTAATAACTTGCGTGCCTTGCAATGAGGCCTTCTCGGCATTCCACACTTCGTCTAGCTCGCGGTATTGCGCTTCAAGTTCAGTGATCAGCTCTTGCATTTCGGTGCGGCGCTTTTGACTCGCTTCGTCTTTTTCTTTCGCCAGCGCATTGTCTTCCAGTTTTAACTGAATAATACGACGTTCAAGCTTATCTAAAGACTCTGGTTTTGAGTCAATTTGCAAACGAATTGAAGAACCCGCTTCGTCAATTAAATCTATTGCCTTATCTGGTAATTGGCGATCGCTGATGTAACGGTGCGACAACTGCGCCGCAGCAACAATAGCCGGATCGGTAATATCAACTGAGTGATGCAGCTCATAACGCTCTTTTAAACCACGTAAAATCGCAATGGTGTCTTCAACCGATGGCTCATCAACAAACACTTTTTGGAAACGACGCTCAAGTGCCGCATCTTTTTCGATGTATTGACGATACTCATCAAGGGTTGTGGCACCCACGCAATGTAACTCACCACGGGCAAGTGCAGGCTTTAACATATTACCCGCATCCATTGCACCGTCTGTTTTACCTGCGCCTACCATAGTATGAATTTCATCAATAAAAAGGATGACTTGACCTTCTTCTTTGGCAAGTTCATTCAATACTGATTTTAAACGCTCTTCAAATTCACCACGGTATTTAGCACCCGCAACCAAAGCACCTAAATCAAGCGATAATACTCGCTTGTTTTTTAAGCCTTCAGGTACTTCTCCATTGATAATTCGTTGCGCAAGGCCTTCGGCAATTGCTGTTTTACCTACGCCCGGCTCACCAATTAATACCGGATTATTTTTAGTACGGCGTTGTAATACTTGGATCGTACGACGAATTTCGTCATCACGGCCAATAACAGGATCAAGCTTACCTTGCTCTGCTCGCTCAGTTAAATCGATGGTGAATTTTTTTAATGCCTGACGAGTTTCTTCAGCATTTGGATCTTCTACTTTTTGGCCGCCACGAATGGCTTCAATTGCAGATTCTATCTTGCTAGAAGTAATATTCAGCGCTTTAAAAATGTCGCCTAAAGGGCCTTTATCATCACACGCGGCAAGAACAAACAACTCACTCGAAATGAATTTATCTTTTCGTTTTTGAGCATATTTATCGCATAAGTTAATTAACGAAATCAGGTTATTTGACAGCTGAACATCGCCACCAATGCCTTCAACTTTAAACAGTTTTTCGATTTCTTGGGATAACTTGGTATTTAATTCGTCAGCACTGACACCTGCTTGTGCAAGTAACGCACGCACACTTGAACCATTTTGCTGAAGCAATGAATACATTAAATGCACAGGCTCAATAAATTGATGATCGCGCCCAAGTGCTAATGACTGCGCATCTGAAAGCGCAGATTGAAATTTACTTGTAAATCTATCTAAACGCATAAAGGGTTTACCTATTAAAAAATCTAATTGCTTAATTAATGGGTATGCTTAGTGATTTGTTCAAGTAAAAGAAGAAAATTTAATCGTATAAAATGCGTATAAAGGCGTATTAATTGCGCCAGATCAAGCTAGCCATACGGCCTGTTTGTCCATCTCGGCGATAAGAGAAAAACTGTGATTTATCAGTGACAGTACAGTACTCACCACCATATATTTTAACCACGCCTAATTGTGCCAGTTGCTGACGTGCCAGTAAGTAGATATCAGCCATGTATTTTTCATGTTTGGCTGTAAAGGCTTGTTGATGCACAGGGTTTTGTAAGCAAAAGCTATCTTTAACGTCTTGCCCGACTTCAAATTGCGAAGGACCAATAGCAGGGCCTAACCAAGCAATAATATCGTTTGCTGGCGCTTGAAAATGCGAAACCGTGTTTGCCAATATAGCTTGCGCTAAACCACGCCAGCCACCATGTACAGCTGCGACTTCATCCCCTGAACTCGAGCAAAGTAATACCGGCAAACAGTCTGCGGTCATTATTGCAAGAGGCTGCTTCACTAAACGGGTGTAAAGCGCATCAGCAGCGCGTACTTGGCTTAAGTCAGACTTTTCATCAATCACGATTACATCACTGCTATGTGTTTGGTTTAACCACACAGCAGGATTCGGCAGCTGATTTGTAAGTAAGGCGCGATTTGCAAGCACGGCTTGCTCATCATCACCAACATGTAAACCCACATTAAAACTATCAAAGGGTGCAACTGAAACACCGCCCTGTCGGATGGTGCTCAGTGCGCTAACTGTGTTTGGGGCTGTCCATGCTGGTGTGATCATAACGCTTAAAACTCGATATTTGGGTTTGCTTTAGTATCAGCGCGTAATGCTTCTGTCATTGCAGCCATATCATCTGGAATGGGCGCTTGCCAGGTCATTAGCTCACCCGTGATTGGGTGCGCAATTGATAACTTAACAGCATGTAATGCTTGGCGTTTAAAGTCGCGTAGCATTTGAAACAGTTCAGGTGTAGCACCTTTTGGCGGGCGCGGACGACCACCATAAAGTTGGTCGCCAACTAATGGGTGGTTTAAATAAGCCATGTGTACACGGATTTGGTGAGTACGGCCTGTTTCTAGGCGTAAACGTAAGCGTGTATGTGCTCTAAACTTTTCTGCAACACGGTAATGCGTAACCGCTGGTTTGCCCATTTCATGAACGGCCATGTGGGTACGTTTTGTTGCATGACGACCAATTGGTTTTTCAACCATGCCACCAGCAGTCATTGTGCCATTACAAATTGCTTCGTATTCACGAGTGAAGTTTTCACGCTTTTGTAACGCAGACACTAAATGTGTTTGTGCCGGAATAGTTTTCGCCACTACCATTAAACCTGTGGTGTCTTTATCTAGACGATGCACAATACCCGCACGAGGCACATTAATGATGTCTGGGTAATGGTGTAGCAACGCATTTAATACCGTGCCATCTGGGTTACCCGCACCTGGATGAACGACTAATCCCATTGGTTTATTAATTACCAAAATATCATCGTCTTCATAAACGATGTTTAATTTGATATTTTGTGCCTCATATTCACGAGGGGCTTCGATGGTTGTTTCTACACTCACCATTTCGCCACCGAGTAGTTTTTCGCGCGGCGTGTTTAATATTTCGCCGTTTACAGTGATTTTATCATCCAAAATCCACGTTTTTATACGTGATCGAGAATAATCAGGGAACAATTGCGCTAATACTTGGTCTAGACGTTTACCGCCAAGGTCAATTGGAACCTCGGCTTGGAGAGAAATTTGCTCTGACATTAGTAACTTTACCCAATTTACCAGTGCAAGCTGTGCTCGACTGGGTTAGAATCGCTTTAATATAATACGTATAGTTTACTCGGTTTTCCTCACTTGGCCTAGCCGAAGACATCGAAGGTAAGAAATAAAATGATAAATAAAATAGGGAAACGTGCGTTCGCCATAGTTTTTTCAGTATCTGTACTTGGCTTAGGTGCCTGTTCATCAGCACCCGATCAAGAAGATATCCAACGCGTTCCTAATAAATCTGCGCAAGCTTTATATGAAGATGCAAAACAAACATTAGATTCTGGCTTATATGCGCGTGCAATTGAGCTATTAAGTGCGATTGATTCTCGCTACCCTTTTGGTCCTTTATCAAAACAAGTACAAATGGACTTAGTGTATGCGCATTATCAAGCAGGTAATACTGAGCAAGCACTCGCAACAATCGACCGTTTTATTCGCTTAAACCCAAACCACAAAGATTTAGATTACATGTACTACATGCGTGGCTTGGTAAACATCAAAGCCGATGAAAACGCATTCCAAGAATATTTTGGTGTAGACCGTGCTGACAGGGATGCAAACCGCACTCGTGTTGCGTTTACTGATTTATCGACGCTTTTAAAGCGTTTTCCTAACAGTGCTTATGCACCAGAAGCAAAAAAGCGTTTAGTATGGCTACTTAATAAAATGGCGCGCTACGAGTTAAAAGTTGCAGAATACTACTATGAGCGAGAGGCGTACCTTGCTGCAGCAAACCGTGGTAAATATGTGGTTGAGCACTACTCACAAAGCAGCTACCTTGATCAAGCACTGGAGATCATGGAAAAAAGCTATAACAAGCTTGGCTTACCTGAGCTAAGTGAACACGCTAAAGCAACGCGAGAAGCTAACAAACGTTAAAATAGACTAAAAGCAAAAAAGGCGCCTTTGGCGCCTTTTTTAATGTTTGCGATCGAATATACCCAAACCAGCTCAAGGTGCGAGTTTCAGTTGGAATTAAATCGCGTCTTCATCTTCTTCAGCGGTACGAATACGTACAACACGCTCAACGTCAGTGACAAAGATTTTACCGTCACCAATTTTACCTGTTTGCGATGTTTTAACGATCACATCGATAGCACGGTCAACATCTTCGTCGCTTAATACGATATCTAGTTTTACCTTAGGTAAAAAGTCCACCATGTACTCAGCACCGCGATAAAGCTCGGTGTGTCCTTTTTGACGGCCAAAGCCTTTCACTTCGCTTACCGTCATCCCTGTGATGCCCACATCTGATAATGCTTCGCGCACATCATCAAGCTTAAATGGTTTAATAATTGCTTCGATTTTTTTCATTTTCGGGTTACTTATTATTTCTCGATTGCGTCGATTTTAGACAATCCCATTGCTGATGGCAAACAAAGCTATGAATTACGGTGATTAAATCAGCAATCATGATATTATTAAACAAAGTGATTCAAAATAGAGACAACAATGAAATCATTGCAACAGGGTTTTACATTATTGGAGTTAATGGTCACGATTGCTATTGTAGGTATTATTGCAACTATTGCGATCTGGGATAGCTCAGACCTACTAGAAAATGATAGAGCGGAAAGCTATTTGCAAGAGCTTAAACGCAATTTAAGTTTTGCCAGAGCAAAAGCTACTACTAGCGATGCTGTTGTGGTTGTTTGTAGTGGAAACACGTCAAGAATTGAAAATAATAGACGAGTCCCTTGTCTAAATGATTGGAGTCAAGGCACTTTATTCGTATTTTTCGATTCGAATCAAAATGGTATATACAACCCAAGAGTTGGCGATATCATTTTAAGGGTAATGGAAGAAATACCTGATAATAGTCAGTTAGCATTTTCAGGGGATCGCTCTTTAATATTCGATACCAGCGGTATGCTCACTTCAAACGCAGGAAAATTCACTTACTGCCCTTCTAAAGCTAATGATGATAACAATAAACAACTTGAGATTTTAAAATCTGGTACTGCTTTATATCGCGGCAGTACGACAGATGGCTGTAATTAATGTGCTAAAATTGACAACCCCTCTACTGAGCATATAGTTAAAATAACAGTCATTATTGGGAGTCTTCAAGGATGAGGACATTACATTTTATACGCTGTTGTAAAGGCGCTACTCTCATAGAAAGCATGGTTTTAATAGCGATTTTATCCTTGCTGTTGCATTTTGCGTTATTTGAATTCAAGCCAATGCTAGCAAAAAACCGACTAGACAACCGAGTCCATGAAATTAAAAGAGCATTGCACTTTGCTCGATTAAAAGCACAATCTAGTGGAAGTCGTGTTACCTTCTGTGCGCTCAACAATAATCGCTGCGAAAAGAAACTTTGGCATAAATCGCTTACCGTATTTGTTGATAGAGGAAACATTGGTATCTTTGAGAATAGCGATACTATTTTGCTTGAGCTTGAAGCAATTAACTCACTGGATATGTTTACTTATCCCCGCAACTCGGTAACCTTTGGACCAAGTGGTATACCTATGGCACTGAATAACGGCACGTTTTTATATTGTCCTGAGTATAAAAAAGAAAGCCTCAAAGGGCTTTCTATAACAATTAGTCCAATCGGCAGGGCCAGAGTAATTGATACTGATAAGTGTTGAGGCTACTTGCCCCAACACGTACTCGAATCAGCAGAGCCTTCAGACTTTTTGAGACCTGTATCTGTGATTATTAACTTTGTGCATTCTGTATCCTTTAGAGGTGGCCCTGATTCAGCAGTAGCCTCAAATTCGAAGGTACCCGCATTATTATCAACACTCGCCTTTAGCTTATAAAAATTGTTTTCTGTTCTCTCAGCGACACCAAGATCTCCTAGAGAAGTCGTGTATTCACGATTATCTACAAAATATTGCTCTTGTTTATTTGCTGCATCAAGCAAAGCAGTGATCCCCTCTGTTCTCGCTGTTCGCTTAACATGTTCAAAATAGTTTGGAATAGCAATGCTCGCGATAATCCCTAAAATTGCCACAGCAATCATAAGCTCTATTAAAGTAAAGCCCTTTTCACTAGTGTGTTGTATTTCATTCATTCTTTATAACCTTATAATCTGCTGAATCCAAACACGATTCCATCATAGGTTTAACACCTACTCAAAGCAACTGACAAGTCACTTATTTATAGCCGTGTTGCAATTAGGCTATTTTGAGCCATCATTAACTTCTCTTTTATAGATAAAGGTTTGTTGAGTTTTAAAGCCAAAACCAATAGGAACAGCGTCACTAACAAGCTTAATTTTACCGTCTTCAACAGTTATACCTGGGCCTAAGATTTCTTGAACCTTAAATGGGTTTTCTTGCCCCTTAATACCAGGTCCAATTGTTAGAAATTGACTTAACTCTTCGACTTTATCTTCAGTATCTTTAATGACATCTGGATTGTCAGGATCAGGTAAGTCATCACAATAGCCATTATTATTATTATCAACACAACTATTCCCCACGCCAAAATACAACTGAGGTGTGTCCGGAACATCATTGGAAGTAGTAAATTTCAGGCTATCGTAAACCTTTGTGCCATAGTGTAAATGAAAGGCATATACGCTTCCTGAGCCACCAGTTAACGAGCACTGGTTAGTTGTCTCGGTTGCAGAAGCAGGGGTATAGCTTGTGAAATAGGCAACCCCCCCTATAACTGTACTCGCAGCAAGTGATTTTTCTCCCACTGACGGAAGGTTATAATACCAGCCTTTATAGGCTCCAAGTTCAACTTCTAGCTTGGTAAATTTATCGACATTATCAAGCGCATTACCAAATGGATCTGAGTCCATATTCATTAAATCAGATTGAGTAATTACCTTGGGTACGTCACTACCTACAAAAGATTGAGTAACTGTATTAATATCTCGAATCATGAAAAGTTGATCCTTAGTTACTGTTGAAGTTGGCTTTGAACGATTACCACTGCCAACTAAAACTGCATCAAAGGGTGTATCTCGTCGAGAAAATATTTTTTTCCCATTAATAGTTGTTTCTGTGACCTTGCTGAACATAGTTCTTGCTATCAGCGGTTTGTAGAAAAAACGCCTATCTTGCGTACTCAAAGAACTGCCCAAACTTGCAAGTTTGAAGTGAGTCCAAGGACTATCAGAGCTATTTGGTTTTTCACTCGGCATATCTATTCGCCAAATATCACCACCTGTGTCAGTTGCATATAAACGGTCAACAAAGCCATCATAATCCGAATCAAGAACACTAACATCAGCCGCAATACTGTGCTTACCTTTAAAACCGTTTTCGGTTGGAGTTAGTGCCCAAATTTTATTTCCTGTTTGCGCATCAACAATATAGATCCCGCGGCCTTCGTTATCATCTGTTCGGATCACGTTATCCTTGTTAGTGTCGTAACCCGCACCAAAAATCAATACAGGACGTTTTTTATAGCCTTCCATATTAATATAGGTAACCGTAGGCTTAGACCAAGTTTGACCTAACTCTTTGAAGTCACCGGAACCACCTTCAATAGGTTGATTCCACAGTAAACTTGGTGAGTCGGGGTTTGTAATATCTAAGCCATAGTAATAATTACCACCACGCCTCAAACCAAAAAATGCCCAAACACGATCACTTCCATCTACCACACCATCATTATTTTTGTCATCGAAAAATACAGATATTGGACCATCAACACCATATACTTTAGTGTTCGCTTGATTCTCTCGTAGCGGCTTAATTATTTTGTACAAGCTACTTGGAATAAATGCCCAGCTTTCTTTAAGAACGTCCTTTTTATCTTGGAAAAAGTGTAAAAAGCCTGCATTTGTACCAATTAAAATGCGAATGTCATCATTACCATAATCAATTGTAACGGGTTTAGAATGTAGCGGATCACCGAAAATATCTTGTCGCTGGTCCACTGATGAAGAATCTCCATCCTCGTTATCAACATCTATCCCGCGCGCCCAATCAATTGTTTTTTGTAATTGTGACTTATCAACCCCAAACAACTTCGCGGCTTTTTCATCGCCACCTAAGGCACTCGAAACATTTTCTTTTGTAAAATCTACTAGACTAGACTTACCCGCGTCTGTGTATAACTTTCGCGATGCTAGTTTAGTTAAATGTAGATTTACGCCACCACGTTGCACTGTATTTCCATCAGCTTCTTCATTAGTTGGTAGCCAGAACGTTCTCGCTTTATTAGAAATCAAACCATCTTCATTAAGTGCTGATTTACCTGTTGAATCAACAATTTGATCACCAGACACTTTTAATTTTTTCAAATTTCCACGCCAACGCGCACCCGTTTCAGGGTAAAACATAGCGTAGTAAATCGATTCGCGGCTACGGGTTTGATCAACATTGTTACTCGCGATTGACGGTGAAGTGAAACTATCATTTACTTCACGGATTTGGGTGATTGTATTTTTCAATGCCTCGGATAATTGCTCTGACGTATTCGCATGCAGGTACTGGCCACCGCCTAATCGAGCAGTTTCCGAAAGTAGAGTTTTACCGTTATTACTCATCCCACTACCAAAGCCGATGGTATATACACGCCCTGTTTCATGGATATCCGTTGTGGTTGGCCTTAAGTCGACTTCAACATCATCAGTGCCATGTATGATCTGAGCTAACTTGTGTAGAAGAACCCCTGCAATTTTATCGTCATTTGATAATGAGCTACCAAAATACGACTTATATAATGCGCTAATATTAGAGTCTTGCTCATTATCAGATCCTGCAGATGGGTCCCCATCTGTCATGTAGATAATATTAACGGAGTTATCACAGCGCTTTACTTCATCAGGATTATCAAATGGTGAAATATATGAGAAATTAGTGATGACTTCATTTTCCCAACGACACCCCCACCAGTAACATTTACGAACTCTGTTTGTTGTAGTTGATTTATTCTCTACGGAAGTATCACGTAAAAGCTCATTGACTTTTTCACCATAGAATAAGTTTTGCCCTGTAATATATAAGTATGCTTCCCACAAAGTTTCAGTCAGCGGCGTACCACCATCAGCAGGTAAATTGGCAATCGTCGTTTTCAACGTTGACATTGGCGAGCCAATACCAGCAAGTACATAACCACCTTCAGTACTATTAAAGCGCATTATGCCAAAATCAATATCATCGTTACCATCAACCAGTTTAGTAATAGCATCTTGTGCAACGCCTAACCGACTATCTGAACACGGGATATACAAACCATTTGAGAACCCACAACTGTTACCCGAACTAGTAGAAAAGGCCATACTTCCAGAAGTATCGAATACAATTAATACGCGAGGTTTCTCATCGAGATCAACATTATGATTTACATAAAGCTCTATATCTTCTGCTGAACTAGAAAAGCTAACCGCAGCAAAGGCACAAAGAAGTATCCTGTTTACTGTTTTACTAATTTTCATTACTTCTCCCGTCACCTTAATGCTATTAATTTAGCGATTAGCTTTGTTATTGCCGAACTTCTGCTTTGTGATTTTCTGCAGCAGTTGAAAACCTTAACAGTGCGATAAATTACAACACCCTTATGTTTGAGTTGCTGCAATACTTATACAGAACCATAAAAAAGGCTAAAAAGCATTTTATAAAATTCAAACACACTATAATTATTATAATAAAAAGCTACTACTATTCCACACTTTTCTTATCTAAATTAATAATAAAAAAAATAATTAGAGCATAAAAGAGAAATAAGAAAAAACGACCGGAAAAATAATCCTGAATGGATTGGCAAAATAGTGGAAATAAAAAATAAAAGTATAAAATAAACAGCAACTTAATAGAGAGTGGAAATATTAATTTAATATAGAAAAAACACTGACAATGAGTTCACCCAAGTTAAGCTTATAAAACGGGTGACTGAGAAAATAAATACTCAAAAACTCATAAAGCCAGTGTTCAAAAAAGGATGTTATTTAATCTAGTAACTTCTGTCGTTCTCTTCTTTTTTATATATGTAAGTTTGTTGAACTTTAAAACCAAGAGGTTCATCACTCACTAATTTTATTTCTCCATTTTCAATAGTTAAACCGGGTCCATTTACCCCTTTGACTTTAAATGGGCTTTCTTCACCTATGATTTTGGGCCCAACAGTCATAAACTGACTTATCTTTGTTTGCTCAATTTTATCTTCTGAGTCATCATCATATCCATCGCAATAGCCATCGCCGTTTGTGTCTTTACAACTCTCAGTCTCACCAAAAAAGAGTTTTGGGGTATCCGGTACATCTGTGCCAGTTATAAATTTCAAGTTCTCATATACTTTTGTGCCATAGTGTAAATGAAATGCATACAGACTTCCCATTCCAGCGCTCAATGAGCATTGGTTTTCTGTGCTATCGTCAGATGCTGGAGAAAAGCTAGTATAATAAGCAACACCACCAATTACAGTGCTAGCAGCAAGCGACTTTTCACCTGCAGAAGAGAGGTTATAATACCAGCCTTTAAACTTCCCTAATTCCACTTCAAGGTCAACAAAAGCATCTATATCTTTCAAAGCGCTACCGAATGGATCTGAGTCAACATTCATTAAATTCGATTGAAAAATAACATCAGGAACATCATTACCTTTAAATGACTTAGTAACCGTATTGCTATCTCTAATCATAAATAGCTGGTCATTTGCCAATGTTGAAGTCGGTTTAGCTCTATTACCGCTACCAACCAATATTGCATCGTATGGAAAATCAATTCTAGTTGTCTCTGATTTCCCATTGACTATTGTCTTAGAAACTTTACTAAATACAGTCCGAGCTACCGTTGGTTTATAGAAAAATCTACGATCATTACTTGCAAGTTGGCTGCCTAAACTTGCGAGCTTAAAATGCGTCCATGGTTGTTCAGAGTCTTTTGGATTATCGCTTGGCATATCAATACGCCATATATTACCGCCTGTATCCGTAGCATAGAGCCGATCAATATAACCATCATAATCTGAGTCTAATAAGCTGATGTCTGAAGCAATACTATGTTCACCGGTGAAATCATTTTCATCAGGTGTTAATCCCCAAACTTTTTCGCCTGTCTCTGCATCTACAATATAAATGCCACGTCCTTTGTTATCATCACTTCGAAGCACATTATCTTTATTAGTATCATAACCTGCGCCAAAAATTAGTACTGGTCGGTCTTTAAAGCCATTCAAGTTAATATAAGCAACTTCTGGTTTAGACCAGGACTGGGCAAGTTCTTTAAAGTCACCAACCCCACCTTTTAATGGTTCTTTCCATAACAGTTTAGGTTGATTTGGGTTAGTAATATCAAGTGCATAATATTCATTCCCGCCTCGTCTTAGGCCAAAAAATGCCCATACTCTATCTGAACTATTAACAACACCATCACCGTTTTTATCATCAAAGAAAACTGAAATAGCGCCATCAACACCGTAGACTTTCGTATCTTGTGTATTATCTCTCAGTGGTTTTATAATTTTATACAAGCTCCGTGGTATGAATGCCCAGCTTTCGGCTAATACATCATTTTTATCTTGAAACATATGCAAATAGCCTGCATTAGTTCCAATTAAAATACGAACGTCATCATTACCATAATCTATAGTTACAGGTTTTGAATGCAGGGGATCACCAAAAATATCTTGACGAGAATCATCTGTTTCCCCATCGTTATCTTCATCATTAACATCCAAACCTCGCGACCAGTTTATGAGATCTTCTACCTCATCGGGTGAAGATTCAAAATCAACGGCAGCTTTGGCGATTGTATTATAGTGGAATACTACTCTATACCTTGTAAAATTAAGTAACCTTCCCCCTGAAAGGTTAGTAAGAACCTTTCTACCGGTATTTGGTAAGCTTGAAATATTTGCAAGATATGAGTTAACACCACCTAACTCAACTGCATTCCCATCTGGTAAATCGGAATTTGACCAAAAAGTTTTAGCTTCTTTTGCTATCAACCCATCACTTTGAATGGCGGACTGCCCATTAGCATCGACTATAATATCGCCCGAAACTTTCAATTTTTTCAAATTACCACGCCAACGGGCATTAGTGCTGGGATAGAACATAGTGTAATACAAACCATCTCTACTACGAGTTTGATCGGCATTATTTGAGGCTGTCGATGGAGCCGTAAAAGTTCCGGACTCATTTCTAAGAACCGCAAACGTTTCTTTCAGCTTTTCAGATAATGCTTTTCCATCACTGGCAAAAAAGTATTTCCCACCTCCAAGTTCAGCAGTTTTCTCAAGTAAATCCTTTGCAGGCTCACTTAGACCATTACCAAAACCAATTGTGTAAATAATACCTTGATCATGAATTTTAGGCGTCTTTTTATTTAAATCGACAATTACTTCGTCTGTTCCGTGTATTACTTTTGCAAGGGCCGCTAAATAGTTTAGATTATGTTCATAACCATAAAGAGGGGCAGGCTCTGAGAAGTAGAATTGATTAAGCTTTTCAATATCAGCGTCTCGCTCATTATCATTCTGAGGCTCGCCATCAGTTATTAGCAGTACATTTACAGTGTTATCGCACCTTTTATCACCGGTTAGCTTTGTATCAAATGGAGAAAGGTATTTTTTTCCAATTTCTGCTTTTGTATCTCTCTCATCTACGGCAACTAAGGAGCCAAAATCAACTTTTTGGCCAGTTAAGTACATGTAAACTTCCCAAAGTGACTCGGTGACAGGAGTCGAGCCTCCTGCTTTGATCCCACGAATCAAGTTTTTTAGGGTATTATGCTCTGTGCCTAAGCTCGCTTTTACATACCCCCCATGAGAGGGAGCAAAACGGTTAAAGCCAAAGTCCATATCAGAATTATTCTCAATTGTTTCAATTATGATATCTCTAGCAGCTGCTATTCTACTTTCAGGGCACTCAACTAAGTAACCTCCCGTAGGGTGATGGCAACGACTGCCATCAGTTGCTGAGAAAAGCATACTTCCTGATGTATCGAGTAAAAAAATAACTCTTTGTTTTTCTTTTAAGTCATGGTCATAATTGACGTACAACTCCGTATCATCCGCATACCCACTACAACCAATGAATAAAAAACTAATAACTGAGAGCTGACATAATAAGTTTAGTTTTCTCATAAAATTTTCCTTATCAACCACCCGTATTCAGGCTCGCCATTTCCTGGGCAACCCCTGTTGTAATCGTCAAAGTATGCTTACTTTTAGTGCCATAGGTAATGGTGGTATCAACTTGAACCATGTTGCAGGAGATACCTGCAGTGAAGTTAAATTTACGCGGACAAGGTAAATCAAGAACACCGTTATTTAAATTTGTCATCGTATTGGTTGCGTCGCCAACCTTTCCCATTGCATAGCCACCATCAGGAATTTCTGCCGCTTTCATTAAAAATGCACTGTCGCCACCCGCGGCAGCTTCGTTTGCAATAACTTGCTGAACAGTTCCTATTAATTCATTTTCTGCTGTTTCTCGCTCTTGGGCTGCATTAGTAATTTTAATATCTATGCTACTACTACTCATCAAAGAAACGGCAATACCTGTAACAGCTACCACCATAATCAAAGCAACGATTAATACCACCCCTTGTTGTTTCTTTTGCAAGGTTAAATGCGCCATAAATTTGCTCCAACATTATTTAAACGAATCGTTGTAGTAAACACCGCCCGACGATAATTATCTGTAAATGTTAGCTCTTTTCTGCTCGCATCTTCACCAAGCGTATATTTTTGATTTTTGACTTTTAGATTCGGGTCAGGCAATAGCGATCTAACTAATAAAAACACTTGCACTGTCAAAATACCACGGCGGTTCTCCCAGTCATTGTTCGTCATTTGACTAATACTTCTATAAGTATCTACACGGCTGTTGTTCGTAGTATCTAGACCAAATACAAAATGCATATTCTCCACGCCTTCCATCACGCTTTCAGTTCTCATCGTTTGGCTAGTAGTTAACCTTTTTCGGCGTAAAATGGGAACTTTAATTGATTGATCATTTATCGTGTATGAGTCTTCAAAGATGTAGTAAACATGATGACGGTAACGCCAAATCGTCGCATTACCATTGATAGTTGAGGCCGCGATTGGGCCTTGTCTAAATTCAGCCCGTTCTTGCTCAGCAATGAAGTAATAATAGTCATTGCTCGTCTGATTAGGTTGGATCTGCAGCCCTTCAAGAAACTTCATCTGTAAAACTTCAGTATTTTTCTTTGCATTGTTGATACAACTAAGCGCAGAACCATCTGAGGTTTCTACAGCATAAACCGAGCGAAAATTACTAGTTGCACTGTCAGCAGGGAAGCTCGCATTATTGAGGCCTTCTGAGCAGTCACCTGTAGGGTTATTTACAGCATTCGTATTGGTATTTTCGTCTGAGAATGAGTCTTCATAGAATGTCCCCCAAAAGCCAATTTGTTCTATATCACGCTGCATGATATTTAAAGCTAACCGACCTGTTTCCTGCAATTCACCAATTGTCATGGTGTCTCGTGTTGTTACTTTCATACTTAAATAAGTAAACATCACCCCACCAAGCACTATGCCGCCAATGAATAAAGCGACCATCATCTCAACAAGTGTAAATCCAGTTTGCTTTTTCATCTTATGACCTTAAGTGTATGTAGCTTTCAAGCACAACTATACGGCGCTTGTCGTTTTGTGTTCCACAATCAATAGCAGCTGTCGCATTATTTGCTTTTTGTTCCTGCCTACCTTGCCAACTGATCACCACCCTTATATTAAATTCACTCGCATTTCCTGCTGCGACTGAGGTGTTATTTATACACACAGTGGCATTATCTAAAGCACCCGTATTTTCACGAGCTTGAATTGCGCGGATCCATTGTTGTTTATCAAACTCAGCTATATTTTTTGCAGTACAAGCGGAATTAAAACATGTCTGAGCTTTGTCGGCTGCTGATTGACTACTAAACTCTCCATTGTATAAACCGGCAAAACCCGAAGAGTCGTTTGCTCTCATACGTTGGATTATGTCATTACCAAGTGCCACAGCAGCTGCACGCTGCATTGAATCAAAGCTAGCTTGTTTTGCTTTAGCTTGTAAGGCCACGGCACCTAATAAACCAAAACTCAAAATAACAAAGGCAATAAGCACTTCAATAAGCGTAAAACCTTTCTGCTCAGAATGTTTAATCATGGTGAAGTTCATTGATACTTTTACATACCATAAGAATATTACGATACAGATAAATAACAATCTGTATATGGACAAGCGGTCATAATGCGCGATAAACGGTACTGAAACTTTCTTCAGAGCAAAGTAATAAACAATAAAGAAGCTGGGACTTTAGGAGATAAGCTGCTGCATTGAGAGTTTTTTTATTTACCCATTACAGCTTTTACATTTTTAAGCTCTCGACGACTAACAGACAAAGGCTCTTTAAACTGCTTCATCGTGACTGTATGTCCACCAGAAGAAGGACTATTAAGGCTTACAATTTGTTGCTTATTGACAAGTGTATTACGATGAATTCTAAGTAGCTGCAGAGGATAGGTTTGCTCAAGTTGTTTTAAACTTTGCTCAACAAGTGCCTCACCTTCAAAAAACACCACCCGCGTGTATTTTTGCTCTGCAATACAGCAAATAACATCATCTATATTTACTCTTCTTAATACGCCTGCAAGTTGATAACAAATATAGTTATTTTCAGGTGTTAATACTTGAGTTCGGTTTAATTTAC
Organism: Pseudoalteromonas sp. S2721; assembly: GCF_005887425.1. Classification (NCBI taxonomy): domain Bacteria; kingdom Pseudomonadati; phylum Pseudomonadota; class Gammaproteobacteria; order Alteromonadales; family Pseudoalteromonadaceae; genus Pseudoalteromonas; species Pseudoalteromonas sp. S2721. The sequence goes on along the minus strand of NZ_PNCZ01000012.1, from coordinate 89,954 downwards.
TAAGCTGCGCCATTGCTTTTGTTAAAGCTTGCTCGGATACAGGTTTAACTAAATAGCCATCTACTGCGAGCTCAAATGCAGTTAACGCATACTCAGGATGCGCTGTTAAAAACATCACTGCTGGGGGGATCGAAAACTGTTTTAGTTCAGCAGCTACTTCAAGGCCCGACTGCTTGGGCATATTAATATCCAGCATCACTAAATCAGGCTGGAGCTGCTTACAAAGTTCAATCACCTGTTCGCCGTTACTGGCTTCACCTACAACTGTGCAAAGTTCGTTGGTAGCTAATAAACGTTTAATACGCGCCCTTGCTAAAGGCTCGTCATCAGCAATTAAAATTTTTATCATGCGCTTCTCTTCTTAGGTATCACCAGTTTCACCCTAAAGATCTCATCACGAACAGTCGTAGTCAGTTGCGCTTTTTGATGATAGAAAAGTGACAAACGCTGGCGGATGTTTTCAAGTGCCATACCGTTGCCTGCTCGTGAATGGCTCCCTTGCTTCGCTACAGGGTTAGTTATAATGAAAGTATAAGCTTTGTTCGATTGATACATCTCGACAGAAATGTTGCCCTGCTCTGCTGGCTCTACGCCATAAAAAACCGCATTTTCAATAATCGGCTGTATTGTCAGACACGGAATATCTATATCTGGTAACTCATCCGGTAATTGCCAGCTTAATGCTAGGCGTTCGCCATAGCGCCAACGTTCAAGTGCCACATACTGCTGGCATAAAGTGATTTCATCAGCAAGCTTTATGGCTTTGCCGCTGCGCATTGCGGCCTGCGACAGCGCCGCCAGCGCCAAAATTGCTTGTTCAGCCGCCTCAGCATCATAATGGGTAAGCTCAGCAGCAGTGTTTAAACTATTAAACAAAAAGTGAGGGCGTATTCTTGCTTGTAATGCATCAAGTTCAGCCTGCGCTAACGCTTTCGTTTGTTGCTCTTTTTGATTATGAATAAGCAGGAATTGGCTGAACAACGCGGTGACCAAAAATATGATCAGTAAATTACTGACAATAAAGTTAGCTCTCGACTCCATAGCGAACACATCTGAAAACACAGACAAAAACAGCCAGCTAAAAACAGACGTTAATGCCAGTAAAGTGGATATCAGAATGAATAACTGTTTAGGGTGCGACAGCTTTGTAAGTAGAGCCCGGCATACATACAGTAACGACAAGCTTGAAAGAAAAATTAGATGTAAAAAGCAGCTAAATATAGCTAGACGTAACCAAACATCACCTAAGCTCATTGGTGAAAAGGCGAGTAAAATAGCAATGACTTGGCTGACGATCAGTGTGGCAAGGACACCACGAGATTGAAAAAGAGCCGCAATCAGCAAGCCGTTTGAATTAGGCTGTTTGCTCATGGGCTCCTCTTTTAACTGTTGACTACTATTTGCTTAGATTAGCGTAGCTCAACAGGAACGGCAAATACTATGTTCTCTTCTTCGCCAGGATTTTCAACAACTTGATTGCCACCCAATTCTTTTAGACGAGCAATAACTTGTTGAACTAAAACTTCTGGTGCAGATGCACCTGCAGTAACACCCACCGCATTTACATTGTTGAACCAATCAGCTTCAAGATTACTTGCATCATCAATCAAATAAGCCGTAGTGCCCATTTTATCGGCAAGCTCACGTAAACGATTAGAGTTAGAGCTATTTTTAGCCCCAACTACAAGCAATACATCCACTTTATCAGCTAAGTCACGCACTGCATCTTGACGGTTTTGCGTAGCATAACAAATGTCATCTTTACGCGGGCCATCAATTGCTGGAAACTTAGTGCGTAATGCATCAATCACATCTGCTGTATCATCTACAGATAACGTTGTTTGGCTACAGTAAAACAGGTTCTCAGGGTTTTTAACCGTTAAGTTTGCAACATCTTCTGGCGTTTCTACTAAGTAAATACCACCTGCTTCGTTATCGTACTGCCCCATTGTACCTTCTACTTCTGGATGACCATGATGGCCAATTAACACACACTCAGTACCTTTACGGCTTGCACGTGTTACTTCCATATGTACTTTTGTTACCAACGGGCAGGTTGCATCAAATACTTTAAGGTCACGTCGCTTTGCCTCGCTTCGAACAGCTTGTGATACACCATGCGCACTAAAGATAACAATGCTGTCGTCAGGAACCTGATCTAGCTCTTCAACAAAGACTGCACCGCGATTTTTCAAGCCATCAACAACATATCGGTTGTGAACGACTTCATGACGCACATAGATTGGCTTTTCAAAGATATCGAGTGCGCGCTCCACAATACTGATTGCACGATCAACGCCTGCGCAAAAACCACGTGGGTTCGCTAATAAAATATCCATTAACCTGTTACCTCTAAAATATCGACTTCAAAGGTTAAGCGTTGCCCTGCAAGTGGGTGGTTAAAGTCAATAGTAACTGACTCACCTTGCACTTCACGAACAAGACCAGGTAACTCTGTACCATCAGGCTGAGTAAAGGCAATAATATTACCTACTTCAGCAGGCGTGTCTGCACCAAACTTGCTGCGGTCAACATAGTAGATGTTATCTGGATTTGGCTGACCAAATGCATCTTCTGGCTCTAATGCAAATGACTTACTTTCACCAGCCGCTAAACCGAGTAAGCACTTTTCAAAGTTTGCTGTCAGGCTGCCATCACCCATTCGCAATTTTGCAGGTTTATTATGTACTTTAGTTGAATCGGCTGCTGAGCCATCTTCTAACTTAATTGAGAAATGAAAGATCACTTCAGAGTTTTCACCAATTACAGCTTGGCTCATGCTTGTTGCTCCTTAGGACTTTCGCCTGTGAAGGCATCAAATAAAAGTAATGCGGCACCGATACAAATCGCACAATCGGCAATATTAAAAACAGGAAAGTGCCAGTTTTCGTAATATACATGCAGGAAGTCAATAACATAGCCATACGCGATTCGGTCGTATAAATTGCCTATTGCACCGGCTAAAACTAACGCATAAGCAGAACATAATACCTTGTTAGACGCAGGTAAACGTTTCAGCCACCGCACTAAAAGCACACTGATCGACACTGCAATCAAACTAAAGAACCAGCGCTGCCAGCCACCTGAATCACTCAAAAAGCTAAATGCCGCACCATAGTTGTGTACATAGGTGAAGTTAAAGAATGGCAGAATATCTATCGACTCTTGATAGGCCATGGTATTAACGACAAGTGATTTTGTCGCATAGTCTACTACCAAAAGCAGTAGACTAAGCCATAACCAAACCAAGCCACTTTTTCCGGCTAGTTTGCTCACAAACAACTCCTATGCGAACTGACGCTGTTCACCATCGCCGTCAACATTGCTTACACAACGGCCACAGATTTCAGGGTGTGCAGGATCAGCACCTACATCATCACAGTAATGCCAACAACGCTCACATTTTTCAGCGGTTGTTGCGGCAACTTTAATGTATAAGCCATCAATTTCTGTAGCTTGCGTATCCTCTGGCTGCGTAGTCACAGTTTCGACTGTCACGCCTGAAGTTAATAGTACAAAGCGCAGTTCATCACCTAATGCAGCTAATTTCGCACTTAACTCTTCACCTGCATAGATGCTTACGTTTGCTTGTAGAGTTGCACCAATAACTTCTTCTTTACGCGCCGCTTCTAGCACACGGTTTACTTCATCACGAACGTTTAGGATTGTTAACCAATCATCGTTGCTGAACTTACCTTGTGAAGAAGCTTGTAAGCCATCGTACCACACAGAAGTGAATACAAACTTGTCACGCTCACCTGGTAATGCTTCCCAGATTTCTTGCGCAGTGAAGCTTAAGATCGGTGCCATCCAACGGGTCATTGCTTCAGCAATGTGATAAAGCGCAGTTTGACATGAACGACGCGCATGGCTGTCGCTTTTCGCTGTGTATTGACGATCTTTGATTACGTCTAGGTAGAACGAACCAAGCTCACCAGTACAGAAGTTCATTAGCTTTTGCGTTACAAGTAGCATTTGGTACTTGTCGTAAGCCGCTAAGATTTCATCTTGCAGTTCAGCTGCACGGCCCACAATCCAACGGTCAAGCTCAACCATGTCTTCAATAGCAACTTGATCTGTTTTTGGATCAAAACCACTTAAGTTCGCAAGTAAATAACGGCTCGTATTACGAATACGACGATAACGGTCTGCTGAACGTTTAAAGATTTCATCAGATACAGTCATTTCAGCTGTAAAGTCAGTTGATGCAACCCATAAACGTAAGATGTCAGCACCTAGTTTGTTCATCACGTTTTGTGGTGAAATTACGTTGCCTAATGACTTAGACATCTTACGGCCATTTTCATCAACCGTGAAACCATGTGTTAGCACTTGCTTGTATGGCGCATGACCATTGATAGCAACCGATGTCATCATTGACGACATAAACCAACCACGGTGTTGATCAGAACCCTCTAAGTAAAGATCAGCAGGACCGGTTAAATCTTCACGTGCATCAACCACACATGCGTGAGTCACACCTGAGTCAAACCATACATCTAGCGTATCTTGAACTTTCATGTATTGCTCAGCGTCATCGCCAAGTAAAGTAGCTGGATCTAAGTCATACCAAGCTTGAATACCTGATTTTTCAACTAATTTCGCCGCTTCTTCGATAAGCTCTTGTGTATTCGGGTGAAGCGCACCAGTGTCTTTATCAACGAATAATGCAATTGGCACACCCCATGTACGTTGACGTGAAATACACCAATCAGGACGGCCTTCAACCATGTTTGCAATGCGGCTCTCGCCCCACTCAGGTAACCACTCAGTCTTTTTGATTTCGTTTAATGAATCTTGACGAAGGTTAGCTTGGTCCATACTTACGAACCACTGTGGCGTAGCACGGAAGATAATAGGTGTTTTATGACGCCAGCAATGTGGGTAGCTGTGCGTAAGCGCATGATGATGCAATAACGCATTGTTTTCAGTTAATACGTCAATGACGCTCGCATTCGCTTTGAATACGTGCTGACCTGCAAACATTGGTGTGTCAGGTAAATAAACACCGTTAGCACCAACAGGGTTAGCTACTTCTAAACCATAAGCAAGACCTGCCGCGAAATCTTCTTGACCGTGACCTGGTGCAGTATGAACAACACCAGTACCAGAATCAGTCGTTACGTGATCAGCCACAATCACAGGCACTGTGAAGTCATAGAATGGGTGAGCAACCTGTAAGTTCTCAAGTGCAGCACCTTTTACATAACCGAGTACGTGGTAATGTTTGAAGCCATAACGGTCCATAGCATCTTTAACTAGCTCAGAACCTAAAATTAGACGTTGCTGTGCACCTTCGTCATCAATTTGTACAAGGGCATACTCAAGCTTTTCGTGAACGGCTACTGCACGGTTAGCTGGTAATGTCCACGGTGTTGTCGTCCAGATAACAGTACTAACTGCACCGGTACCTTCATGGCCTTCAGCAAGTTCAAACGCATTGATTACAGCATCTTGATCAGCAAACTGAAAACGTACATCGATTGCTGGAGATTGTTTATCTTGGTATTCAACTTCCGCTTCAGCAAGTGCTGAACCACAATCTGTACACCAGTGAACAGGCTTAGCACCTTTGTGTAAGTGACCATTTTTAATGATGCGACCAAGCACGCGAATTGCGTTCGCTTCAAAGTCAAAGTTCATTGTTAAGTAAGGCTTGTCCCAGTCACCAAATACACCAAGACGTTTAAAGTCTGTTTTTTGACCTTCGACTTGTTTTTTGGCGTATGCGCGACATTTTTCACGGAACTCAGCAGCAGACACTTTCACGCCTGGCTTGCCTACTTTCTTTTCAACCATTAATTCAATTGGTAAACCGTGACAGTCCCAACCCGGCACGTAAGGTGCGTCGAAGTCAGACAAGGTTTTTGACTTAACAATAATATCTTTAAGAATTTTGTTTACCGAGTGGCCTAAATGGATATCACCGTTTGCATACGGAGGGCCGTCATGCAAAATGAAGGTTTTTTTACCTTTTTTAGCGCTGCGAATTTGACCGTAAAGATCGTCTTCATACCATGTCTTAAGCATCTTTGGTTCACGTTGTGCCAAATTGCCGCGCATTGGAAACGCTGTTTCCGGTAAATTCAAAGTATGTTTGTAGTCGCTCATTAATCCTACTTTCCGTATCGGCTACCTAATTTAAACCAAAACACTGCTTAGCGGCGGTTACATCATCTGCAATCTGCGCCGTCAGTTGTGTTAATGTCTCGAATTTTTTCTCATCGCGAAGCTTTTTAATTAGCTCCACGTGCATAAATTGTCCGTAAATGTCTTGCGCAAAGTCGAAAAGATGAACCTCTAACAATGCGCGTGTCCCATTAAATGTGGGTTTGTTGCCAATATTTGCAACCCCATATAATTCTTTATCACCCACTTTTGCTCTTACCGCAAATACCCCATTTACTGGGCATACTTGGCGTTTTAGCGCTATGTTGGCCGTTCTGAACCCTAATTCACGACCTTTCGCCCAGCCATGAATAACACGCCCAGAAATCGCATAGCCATGACCTAACATGGTTTTTGCATCTTCCAATTGCCCTGCAGCAAGCGCATGGCGAATAAGGGTACTACTTACTCTATCATTGAGTCTGCGAAAACTTGCAGTACTTTTCACATCCATGTTCAGCTCAGCGCCCATGGTTTTTAGTAACGCAAAATCTCCACGACGACGTTTGCCAAAACAAAAGTCATCACCAACAGTTAATGCTTTAACGCCTAGCTTTTCAACCAGTACTTGGCTGACAAACTGTTCTGCTTCCATGTTGGCAAATTGCTGATTGAAGCTAATACAAATCACTCGTTCCACGCCTAATTTAGCAAGCAAACTGAGCTTATCACGTAGTCGAGTTAAACGCGCGGGTGCATTATCTTTGGCAAAAAACTCTTGTGGCTGAGGCTCAAATAACATCACGGTACTTGGCAATTGATGCTTTTCTGCGTCTTGCAGCAAGCCTTTAATCACTTCTGCATGACCTAAGTGCACGCCATCAAAATTACCAATGGTCAACACACAGCCATAATGCTGCGCGCGAATATTGTGAATACCTCTAATTAACTCCATGCCACCTTTTTGCCTTTATCAGCGAGCCCAAAACATTGATATCGGGCTTGAAGCGCCGATTATAATCTTTTTTTTAGTTTGATTCAGTAGTTGCAACACTTTTTATCGTATTTAGTCGCACACCTAGAATGAATAAGGCCGCAAAGTAAACAAAAACCGCCAGCACTAATAATCCACTCAACAGCAGCACTTGCTCAGTAAAGTGCCATGCTTTCCAGGCAAATTGCTGGCCCACATACCATACAGATGCGGCCATTAATAAACTTGAAAACAAACACTTAAAGGTGAAACCAAGGCTCATCGCAGAAAACTGATAAACGCCTTCTTTACGTAGTTGATGATACAACAAATAGGCATTACAACTGGCCGACATCGCGGTTGCTAACGCTAACCCCAAATAGCCAATAAATGGAGCTAGCATAATGTTAAACACCATATTTAACACCAGTGTTTTAATACCAATTTTTACGGGGGTTTTAGTATCTTGACGCGAATAAAAGCCCGGTGCTAACACCTTGATTAACATAAAGCTAACCAGTCCAACTGAGTAGGCCATGACACCGTAACTTACCGCTTTTACATGATCAATTTCACCGTCCTGAAATGCACCATGATCAAATAAAACCGTAATAATGAGCGGGCTTATCACCATTAAACCAAACATAGCAGGCAAGCCTAAGAAAATAACAAATCTCACCCCCCAATCCAGGGTTAGCTGAAAATCTTTTGTGCTTTTAGTGCTATGTAGCTTAGACAATGCGGGTAAAATTACCGTCGCGATACCGATACCGAATAAGCCAAGAGGAAACTCAATTAAACGGTCTGAGTAGTAAAGCCACGCGATAGAGCCGGTCATCAACATTGAGGCAATCATGGTGTCGAGCAACAGGTTTATTTGACTGATAGACACGCCAAACAAGGCTGGTAGCATGAGTTTTCGCACTTTTTTAACGTTTTCATCTTGCCAGCCCCATTTTGGGCGGCTCAGCATACGGGCACGGTACAAAAATGGCAACTGAAACAGTAACTGCACTACCCCCCCAACAAATACGCCAATGGCAAGGGCATAAGCCCCAACTGAAAATTTATCGTGTAATAAAACTGCGCAGCTAATAATCGATATATTCAACAGCACAGGTGTAAACGCTGCAACAGCAAAGCGATTATAGACGTTCATGACCGCACCGCTCAGGGCAACCAAACTCACGAAAAATAAATAAGGGAAAGTCAGCTTTAACAGTGCACTGGCCAGTACGAACTTTTCGGCATTTTCGCCTCCTTGCCACCAATCAATAAACCAGCCAGTTCCAAATAAGGCCGCTATAACTGGAGAAGCAATAACTCCGAACAGGGTAACAATTAATAAAATAGTTCCTAACGTACCGGCTGCTTGAGCTACAAACAACCGGACTTTGTCATCGCCTTGTTGTTCTTTTATCTCAGATAAAACCGGCACAAATGCTTGGGCAAAGGCTCCTTCAGCAAATAAGCGTCTTAGGAAATTAGGAATTCGATTGGCAAATAAAAACACATCCGCAGCAGCACTGGCACCTAGGAGATTCGCCACAACCGCATCTCTTACTAACCCTAAAATACGCGAGATCATCGTCATTGCACTAACAATCATCCCAGAACGAAATAATCCTTTTGCCACCTTAAACCCATTATCAAAAAACTTCTAAGATGGGCGATTATGCCTAAAATATCTTTAAAGCACTAGGCTCGAACCCGACCCTTTGTTACAATGGCGATATTAACTGCTAAAGCGGCAAATTGATGTTCGTTATAAGGAGCAGTTTTTCTTGAGATGTCAAAATTTCGTTGACATTCATGATAAAAACAGGCATATTCCACGGCCTTTAAATTAAGCTTATTTTAAGATTGTTAGGAGCAAACCTTGGCTAACATCAAGTCTGCAAAAAAACGCGCTATTACGAGCGAAAAAAATCGTCAACATAACGCAAGCCGTCGTTCAATGATGCGTACTTACTTCAAAAAAGTAGTTGCTGCAATTGAAGCGGGCGACAAAGAAGCTGCACAAGCGGCATTCGCTGTTGCAACACCTATCCTAGACCGTTACGCAACTAAAGGTCTAATCCACAAGAACAAAGCAGCTCGTCATAAGAGCCGTTTAGCAGCTAAAATCAAGGCGCTATAATTTGTTTTTGATGAATATGAAAAACCGGCTTTTGCCGGTTTTTTTTTTGTTTGTAATTTAACAAGGCACTTTTCTAAATGCCCCAATAGTTAATTAGCTAGACAATTTCTAGTTCTGGGTAAAACTTTTTCAGCATTGCCGCAATTTTCTTAGGTGTAAACGGTTTTACTACAAATCCTTTAGCGCCCTTTTCAATTGCTTCTTTAACGTTTTCTACTGTTGAATGAGCCGAAACCATCACGACATTGGCTTCGGGCGAAATTTCATTAATTTGCGTGATAATCTCTTTACCATCTCCATCGGGTAATTCAATATCTAGAAAAATTATATTGAACTCTTTCTCTTTACATGCGCTTAAACACTGTGCGGCTGTAGAAGCTTCACGTACATTATCGATACCAAGGTGCATTAATGTTTGATTTAGAAAACTGCGGACCGTACCTACGTCGTCCACAATTAGAATTGAAAGCTGCGTATCCATACTATTCCTCTTAAACTATGAAGATAAACACTCATTGCACTGTAGAGTGTAACGCATTTAAGCTATGAGTGATTTGAATTTGACTATTATATCAAAAACTTCGTTATAATCTCATTATAGAGACCTATATTTAAAAGGCCAGATAAGCTTTATGTCTAATAAAATAAAAAAACAATCTTTACTTGGTAAAGCTCCTGCACGAAAGAAACCAACACAAGCAAAGCGCCAAAGACCAGTAAACCAACAACAAGCGCGCGCACAAGCTGCTCAGCACAGTGCTCCTGAAGTAGAACTTAAGAAAAGCAAAACACGGTGGTATGCACTCGCAGCAGTTGTATTAATTCTGCTAATTACGCCAAAACCCGTGTTAATCACTTACGAAAAGCTAGGTATGGTCTCACAAAGTATATTTTGGCCCGGGGTTTTTGGTTATGGTGCAAACTTATTTGATTCTACTCTTAGCCCCCGTGCAGACCTAAGCCGCAACATTATTTACCTGTGCCAAGATAAGCGTAAACCAGACACCTGTCAGAAGTACCGAGTTACAGAACAAAATGGATTTTTTGCAGCGATGAAAAAGCTGATAATGGATTAAAAAATCTAATCCGAAAATTTAAAATTACTTGGTTGAAAGCTGTGTAAAAGATCACCATAATGGCGCTCCTTTTTCAACACAGACACGATCAGATACGACCATGCTAAACGAGCTAGATTGGCTTTTAAACTTAACGTTACTTGCACTAGGACTAGGTGCATTTTTTATTAACCAGCTAACATTACTGCGTTTTGCAGCGATTAGCGCGTGTAGTTTATTATTTTTATCGTTTAGTTTAAATCTGATGTCATCAAGCGTAATATCAAACATGAGCTTGGTGTTGATCAACACATTTTATTTATTCAAGGTCTACACATTTGGCCAGTTGAATATTAATCAAGGTTAATCTTCCCCTAAGATAAATTGATAGAATAGGCTATATCATCTATCAGCATTTATGCCCAAGCAGTCCCCTGCTTGGGCTTTTTTTTACTTACAAAATGGTTGAACTGAGATACCATAAACGGCGTATATAAATAATTTGGAGGTACCTTATGTCATTAAACGACTTCGACTTATTTCTCTCATCTATGGAAGACGTAAAACCTCTTAAGCATGACACTGTTCAATTTGATTCCACCAAGCAAGGCCCTTCTTTAGCGCAACAAGAAAAACGTAAAGCAGCTGAGTGTGATTTAGCAATTGATGAAAACTATTTACGCAGCGAGTTCGTCGAGCTGTTAGATCCTCATGCCATATTGGCATTTAAAAAAGATGGCGTACAAGGCCAAGTATATAAAAACTTACGCTTAGCTAAATATCAACTCGATGCCACGCTTGATTTGCATGGTCAGCCTCTTCAACGTGCACGTAGTACGTTATTTAATTTTATCGATGACTGTCATAAACGAAATATTCGTGTCGTACTTATTCGCCATGGGATTGGTATCAAAAATAAATCACAGCCCGGTATTTTAAAGAGCTATACCAATAAGTGGCTGCAAGAAATTCCAGCGGTTTTAGCCTTTCACAGTGCCCTTAAGCATCATGGTGGTAGTGGTGCAACGTATGTGATGATTAAAAAATCTGACGAGAAGAAACACGAGAACAGAGAAATCCACTCAAAAAGAAGTTAGTTGAATAAGCGATTAAAGTGCAGCATCTAAACGTGCTGCACTCGATGAGCATGCCGTGTGGTTATGATTGACTAACTTCAATGTCCTGAACTGGTTGCTCCGATGCATTAGCTTGGTTAAACCATGCTGACACACCTAAAACGATAACTGACACGACGACCAGACTAAATTTAGCTCCACTTTGATTAGATTTCATAACGCCTCTTTTATTATTGTTTTTTTATTGAGCAACTCCAGAATAGCAAAATTACAGATGTTAACAAGACGTTTATTAAACAAATTTATAATGTGTCAATAACCTTTTGTTCTATCAACCTGATTTATTAACTCTTTACCTTCAGTTAATCTTTTAGCATTACCTGCAATTTGCAACGAGACAGACTCTAAATCTGAAATTGCAGCACAGTGAGGCGTTAAGGTCACCTTTTGATGAGACCAGTAAGAGTGCGCCTGAGGTAAAGGCTCTTCGCTGAATACATCAAGGGTGGCGCCACGTAATTGCTCACTATTAAGTGCCTCGAGTAAATCTTCATCGACAACATGTTTGCCTCTGGCAACATTAATTAGCACCGCATGGCTTTGTAGTTTACCCAGCAGTGATTTATTGATAATGCCCTGAGTGTGTTGGTTAAGTGGTAGTAAGCACACGAGATAATCAATTTGACCGAGCATGTCATCTAACCCCTGCTGTGAGTAATAGGTGCTTACTTCAACGTCGTGTTTTTCACTATTAGACCAAGCACTCACTTGAAAACCATTTGCGAGTAAACGCTTTGCACAGGCTTTGCCTAATTCGCCGTAACCTAAGATACCCACATGTTGATGTGAATACGCTCGCTTTGGCTTCCAAGTACCCGCTGATTGTTTTAAATAATATTCTTTGAGTCTCAGCTTGTGCGCCAATACATGACCCAATACATACTCTGCCATATCATTAGCAAGGTTATCATCAACAATTCTAACAACAGGAATATGCGCTGCTATCTTTGTTAAGTCGATGCTATCAACGCCTGCACCAAATGAAGAAACTGCTTTTAAATTTACTAGTTTAGGCCATAAATCAGCGGGCGCATTCCAGGCCAGTACAAACTCTACGGCTTCGTAGTCTGTGCACTCAGACCAAAGCTGTACGTCAATCTCTGGTAATAACGCTTGTAATCGAGCAATTAATTGGCTGCAATCTCGGCCTGTTACAGCTACAAGTAAAATCATTGTCTTCTCCATTTTAGCCTCGAACACGAAGCGCTCTTTAAAAAGTCACACAACTGCAACCTAACTGTCACAGCGAACTCTTACCCTAACCTCATCGCTAAATGCGTTTATGTTTGAGGTTTGTATGATCAGTGTTGATAAAGTAATAGAAGCAAATTTACCACAATTAGAAAATTCGCCAAAAGTAAAAGGCTTAGTAAAGAAAGGTCTGGGTTATTTATTACATGAGCAAGAATTTGTTGCCTTTGGTGATGCATACCCACACTTACAAGGACTTGAGTTTGTAGAGCAAGTACTTGATGAGCTTGACTTTGACACGCGCTACAAGCCAAAGCAAATGGAACATATTCCTAGTGAAGGTAATGTCGTTATTGTGGCAAACCACCCTATCGGCTCTCTTGATGCATTAGCGCTGATAAAAGTCTTATCAAGTGTGCGCCCCGACTTAAAAGTCGTTGCAAACCGCATGCTGATGTCAATCACTCCGATGCACTCGTTACTCCTTCCCGTTGATAACCTCTCTGGTACGAGTAAAAAGAAAGAACTCGCTAATATCCAGCAACACTTAAAATCAGACGGTGCATTATTAATCTTTCCTGCAGGTGAGGTATCGCGCTTAAGTCCAACAGGAATTAAAGACTGTAAGTGGAACAGTGGTTTTTTACGTATGGCAAAAAAAGCCAACGCACCTATTTTGCCTATTTACATCAAAGCGAAAAACAGCCCGTTATTCTACGGCACCTCAATGATCTACAAACCCTTAGCCAGTTTGTTATTAGTCAAAGAGATGTTCAAACAACGACAAAAATCATTAGAGTTTGAAATTGGCGCGTCCATCCCACCTGAGTCATATTTAATCGAAAATTTAAAAGATAAAGAAATAGCTCAGTTGATAAGAAAACAACTGTATCGACTTATCACAAAAAAACCGCTGCCGTTAAAAACGCAAACCCCCATTGCCAGTCCTGAAGCAACAAAAGACCTTAAAAAAGCCATTGAAGAGTGTGAGCTATTAGGTGAAACCTCTGATGGTATGAAAATTTATTTATATCAATACTGTGGTAGCTCACCGATTTTCCGTGAACTAGGACGACTTCGTGAAATTGCGTTTCGGGCAGTCGGTGAAGGCAGTGGTAAACGCCGTGATATAGATAAATACGACATGGATTATCAACACCTCGTTCTGTGGGATGCTAAGCAACTTGAACTAGTCGGCGCATACCGACTTGCCTGCGCACAAGACGTTATACAAAAACATGGCCGCAAAGGTTTATATACTGACAGCCTATTTAGCTACAGCGATGATATGACACCGTATTTTGAAAAAGGCATTGAGCTCGGTCGCAGTTTTGTGCAACCCAAATACTGGGGCAGAAAGAGCCTAGATTATTTGTGGTTTGGCATTGGCGCATTTGTGAACCGCTACCCGCAATATCGCTATTTGTTTGGCGCGGTCAGTGTGTCAAACGCGCTCCCCGAGCAAGCTAAATCGCTATTGGTTCACTATTACCAGCATTATTATGGTGCTAAACAAGTATTAGCCATTCCAAACAATGAATATCGCCATACCGAATCACAAAAAGAGCAATGTGCTCAGTTATTTGCTGGGGATGATATTAAAGAAGATTTTGTTGAGCTTAAGCATGTGCTTGCCAATATTGGTGCGCAAGTCCCAACCTTATTCAAACAATACACAGAGCTTTGTGAGCCAGGAGGCGTACAGTTTTTAAGTTTTAGCATCGACCCTGAGTTCAATAATTGCATTGATGGATTAGTGCTTGTCGACTTAGATAAAGTAAAAGCGAGTAAAGCCAAACGATACTTAGGGCAGCCACGCGAATAGTCGTTATAAAATAGCTTAAAAAAGTCGGCATATTCGCCGACTTTTTTTTAACTAAATATATTTCTAAGCGCAGCTAAATATATTTGTTCAATAGCTTTTAAATCTGCGATAGGAACATGCTCATTAACTTGATGAATGGTATGGTTTCGCACGCCACATTCAATCACTTGCGTGTGCTCATTAGCAAAAAAGCGACCATCTGATGTGCCACCACTGGTACTAAGCATAGGGAAGCTGCCTGTTACTTCATGCACGGCTTGTTCAAGCTGCTGCAATAAGCAATTGCTGGCTTGATGCAGGGTATAAAATGATTCACACGGACGCTCCCAAACAAGCGTTAGCTGTGATGCTAGATCTGCCAATGCAAACTGAATTTCTTCTTTGATGTCTTTACTTTTGTAGCCATGACTATAACGTACGTTAAACGTGAGCTCACATTGAGCAGGAACAAGATTATCGACCACATTGGCAATATTAATTCCGGTCACTTGCAGTGTTGTAGCCGAACTTGTTTCATCTTTGTGCCAGCTAATTGCCGTTAAGCGCTTCACAACCTCTGCACTTAAATGTGCAGCGTTTATGGTGTTTTCTGGATAAGCAACATGCCCAGCTTTACCTTGAATAGATAATCGAGCAGACAAAGCGCCTCTTCTGCCATTTTTAATGGTATCACCCACATGCTGATGACTCGTCGGCTCGCCTACTAAGCAACCATCTAGCACAACACCTTGTTTGGCTAACCGCTCAGCAATCAGTAAGGATCCGTATTCAGCTTCGCCCTCTTCATCTGAGGTAATTAACCAGTAAAATGTGCCGCGTTTATTGCTATTTTGCGCTAAAAAGCGTTTTGTTGCGCAAAGCATAGCAGCAACGCCGCCTTTCATATCTGCTGCGCCGCGGCCATAGACACTGCCATCGACTATCTCACCACTAAAAGGATCAATTCGCCAATCACCTTCTGCAGCTGGTACCACATCAATATGGCCAGAAAAAGCAACGATAGGGCCTTCACCAAAGGTGATTTTAGCAATTAAATTAGTAACATGATTAAAGCTAAATACCTCACAATCAAAGCCGAGCTGGCTTAAGTTACCTTCAAGCCAATCAATTGCACCAGCTTGAGCGGGCGTTACCGATTTAAATCGGAGCAAGGTTTGTAATGTTTCAACCACCTCAGATTGCACCGACTGGTGCGTTACTAACTCTGCATTTGATATCAAACTCATAATAACCCTAATCAGTTAGAAAGCTTATGTTATTACAACGAGAGATTATGACCGCAGTGTGAAACTTAAATTAATGATTTCCTTCTTCAATAAGGGTTTCTTGGGTTACCTTGGCAATGTCTTTGTCTTCTTTGGTTAATTGTGTTCGTTGCCAACGACCAGCTGCGAACCAAAGATAAGTAATAATCGCCACAAGTACATTCGTAATAGCAAACGAATACCAAATTCCCTGCGGTCCAAGAGAGGTATGCTTAGACAAAATATACGCGGCAGGAAATTGAATAACACATTGTGAAAGCAGTGACACAACCATCGCATTTAGCATGTTGCCTGAAGCCCTAAATGCAGCGACTACACAAAGCTGCACGCCTATTCCGCCCCAAGTTAAGCACATAACCCGAATGAACTCTGCACCACCCGCTATCACAGACTCATCATCAGGAATGAAAAAAGCCACCAAGTATTCAGCAAACAGATAAGCAACAACACCCACTATTGTCAGGCCCAGCAGTCCCCAAAGTGAGGCTAATCGTGTTATTTGTGCTGCACGCTGTGGATTTCCCGCCCCCATGTTTTGACCAACCAAAGTCGAAACAGCCATTGAAAGACCCATTGCCGGGATCATCACCATTTGTAAAATATTAGATCCAACACCATAAGAGGCAATCGTGTGCGTACCAAAGCTAGCTACCAAAAACGACATAATAATTAAACCAAAGGCTCGCGCAGAGAGTTCAACCGAGCCTGGCGCTCCTAAAAAGAAGGCTTGCTTCATATACTGCCAGTCTGGTTTAAAACTAGAGAGTTTAAGTTGAATGCCGTGACGCCCTCGCAAAAACACCCATACCCCGATTGCAGCCGCTAAACTTTGCGTGATAAGTGTGGCTAATGCAGCGCCCATTACGCCAAAACCCGAAAAGTCACCAAAACCAAAAATCAGTAAGGGGTCAAGCACAAAATTGAGTAACACAGTACCGCTTACAATATAGAGCGGCACCTTGGTTTGCCCTATACCACGCATTAATGCTTGAAACATGGCATAAATAAATACAAACACAACGCCGATAAAAGATACATGCATAAATTTAAGGGCATCACCAAACACTTGATCTTCAACACCTAATAAAGTCAGAAAATATGGTGAAAGCATATAGCCTATTAAGCCAAGTATGGTTGCGGTAATTGTCACCATTAACATAGTTTGGGCAGCAACGTGATTAACCTTATCTTGCTGACCCGCTCCCATGTATTGAGCGGATAAAATAGCGCCCGCCATTGCCAACCCAGAGCCAATAGCAATCACTAAAAAAGTGACCGGCATACTGACAGAAACGGCAGCTACTTGCTCTGCCCCTAAGCGGCCTACCCAAAATGCATCGGTCAGTTGATAAGCCGACTGCAAAATATTGATTAAGATGATCGGGATACCTAATTTAAGTAGCGCTTTTGAAATCGAGCCATGAAGAAATAAGTGCTGAGGATCAGCCATGCAAAACACCTAATAAGCAAATAACACCGTTAGTTTACCAGCCGCAACTGAATATAGAGTCAATAAGAGTCAATCTTTTTTTGATCTTCCCATTTAAAAACTTAATCTAAATCAAAAAATGGCTTCACTTAGTTCAAACATTTTTGAAACTTTGATCTAGAACAGGTTTTGTCCGCTGCAACTTAGTAATAATAGCCTCAACCAAATAAGACAAGTAGTTCGCGGAGAACAACATGAAAACTAAATTAAGCATTGCATTACTTACTTCACTATTAGCACTCTCTCCTGTTGCAAACGCAAACTTAAGCGTGAATGTAGGTGCAATTAATGTAAACCCTGATAACGACAGCTCAAAAATCAATGAAGCGCCAACGTTAGGACTTCGTGGCGATGACAATACCCAATTAGGTATTACGATTGATTACTCTTTTAATGACAACTGGGTTCTTGAATTAGTTGCAGCGACACCATTTAGCCATGATGTTCAAGGAACTGGTGGCTTAGCGGGCAATAAAATTGCCGATATTAAGCAATTACCACCATCACTAATCGCCCAGTACCACTTCTTAGACTCAACTTATAAGTTCCGTCCTTTTGTGGGTGTAGGTATTAACTATACAACCTTCTTTGATGAGAAACCTTCTGCGGCTTTAAAAGCAACATTAGGTACTGACGATGTAGAAGTGAAACTAGATGATTCATTTGGCTTTGCAGCTCAAGCTGGTTTTAACTACATGATGAGTGAAAACTGGGGCCTACATGGCATGGTTTCACTAATCGACATCGATACAGACGCAACAGTTTATGCTGACGGCGCAAAGGCATTAACTTCAACGGTAGAAATTGACCCAGTTGTTGCTATGTTCGGTGTTAAATACAAATTCTAACTTTCATTTTGTGAAAGCCCATACGCACAAAAAGGCCATTTAATGGCCTTTTTTTTCATCTTCATTTAGTCGATTACAAATTTATTCTTTAACTCTGACAGCATATTTGTTAAACCCTAGTAAACAAATTATATTTTTGAAAAAAAACATTTTTTTGAGCTAAACTTCAATTTAAGACGTATTTATTTTGCTAAATTTCAACGGACTAAGAAATATCTGAATTTTCAGAGCCAGCGGTTATTGTTCCCGATAACCAACAAAGATACAATATAGCAATAATAATATTGACCTATACAATGTAAAAAAAATGATAACGAGGCTTGCCTTTTGAAAAAGATTATCAACTATTTACTTATAATTTCATGTTTAACCTTAACAGCATGTAAAGTGAAAGACCCTGATGAAGATAAGCCGCAAGAGCAAAAGCAAGATTCCATCAGTGCTAGAGAAACTTTACTTGCTGGTAAGGCTGATTTATCCCTATCAGTGGTGGATGAGAGTAAAGCCAATTTAAGCAATGTTGTCATAAAAGTCGCAGGACAAAGCTACACATCAGATGCCAATGGCAAAGTTAACATTAGCGATTTGCCTTATGGTAACCATGCCTTAATGGTGCAACAAAACGGTTACTTTGCAAAAGCAGGGGTTATCGTTAATCAACCAAATTATGCAACTTCTCAAGTACAATTAGAAACAAAAGCTCAAAATAGTAAAAGCCTGATTTTTGCTGGAGATACTATGTTTGGACGCCGTTATTTAGATCCAAGCTTATCGACTATGGGAACAAACATCCCCGATGTTAAAAATGCACTTATTCGCCCTGAAACAGCTGGGGCAGATAGTGTTGCAATTACTGCCGATGTTGCTGAGCTATTTTTAAATGCAGACTTTGCTTCCGTTAACTTTGAATCACCAGTAACAAGCAATCCTAGTACCGTTCATCCAACAAAAGAGTTTAGCTTTTTTTCTTTACCTGATTCACTCCAAGGACTTTCAGCCATAGGCGTTGACTATTTGGGGCTCGGTAATAACCATGTGTATGACTATTTACAATCGGGTCTTGAAGACACACTTATAGAAGTAGCAAATGCGGGGTTCTTACACAGTGGTGCTGGAATAAATGACACTGACGCTCTTGCACCTGTGAATGCTAGTCTTGGGGACATTAACTTAACACTCTTTGCTGCAACCTCTATCACTGGAGATGAGCATGAATTTAATTATGTTGCAGAGCAGAGTAAAGGAGGAGCGGCAGATCTTACCAATGCAAATGCAGTAAATGATACTCTACAAGCTCTTGATACTAATAATTTTATAATTGCACAAATGCATGGCGGTGATGAATATAGTTACTCGCCAACAAGTTATATAGACGGTCGGTTCCAAGCTCTTTCTTCGCAAAATACTGATTTATTAATAGCTCATCACCCTCACGTTGCTCAGGGTTTTGCTGTTTATAATGATATTCCTGCAGTACTCGGCTTAGGTAACTTTGTGTTTGATCAACCTAGATTAGACACTCTATTAGGTGTTGCGGTGATGATTGACCTAAACGCAGACACACAAACAGTAAATCGTGCCTTTGCTTACCCTATTTACATTGAAGACTACAAGCCTCGTTTTACCACTGGCTTTTTAAGTAACTATTTAGTGCGCCGTCTAGCAGAGTTCTCAGATGACTCGGTAACGTTAATACCGCGTGACAATTATGCTGAAGTATATTTCTCTAAAGACCAAGCAACAAAGCGTACTTCACAAGTGACCGTTACACTCGATAGTAGCAGTGACATAATTGACTTACGTCAATATGCACCATCATCCGCTGCATACTTGTCTAATATTGAAGTGACTAGTGGTGAGCTTAGCAATAGTATTTTAGGCCGAGACATCATGGTATTCGGCGATTTCGAAGACTGGGATAACGACTCAGAAGCTTTTGAGGTAAGTCGCTGGGATCATACTAGTGATAGCGTTTTTCCTTGCACCGATAAACCCTACGCTGGGATTCAAGCTCTTTGCTCTAGCCGCGATGAGTTTGACAATACCCCTTCCATCATTCCTTTTAGACACACTATGCGAGTGATGGAATTGATTGACGAAAATGGGGCGCCATTATTGAGTAAAGATTTCTCATTATATGGCTACTTACAATCTGAGAATGGTGGCAAGCTAGAAAGCTTGTTGACTTATACAACCGAAATTGATGACCTTACTTTTTCGGAAAATGAAGTTGTTATCAGCAACGGAGGTGATAACTCGTGGCAAGTATTTAGCCATGATTTCAGCTTACCTTCTGACGACTTTACCCTTGGCCCAAAAAACTTACCGCCTCGTGGTATTAAGCTTCAATTTAGACAATATGCGCCAAGTAATGGCGAAGCAATAACGCGCTTAGACAATATCGCGATGATCACTTGGCAAAACCCAATCAGTCTTGAAAATAAGCAATGGCAAACCAGTAAAATGCATGGATTTGACTTTTTAAAAGTCTCTGCAAGTAATGATACGAGTATAAAGCTCACTTTCACTTTACTTGACTAAGGAGGAGTAGTGGCTGTATTTCAACAATTGTTACGATTGAGGCACCAACGTGCGTTTTGGTTAACAGTTAGCTTATTTGCGATTGTAATGTTCAGCAATTTACTGAACCTATTTCAGGCAAGTAATGCTTTTTTATACCAAGCACTTGAGCCATTAGGTCAAACACAGCAAACTAATATCGTATTAGTCAACAGTGATAATTTGAGCAATAATCACCAGCAGCTGGTAAGTAAACTTCATGATTATAAACCAAAAGCGATTATTGTCTTAGCCGATGAACCTTTGCAGCCCTTACCGATAGACAATGTATTCTATCCGTACTCAAACAAAAGCTATTGTGTCCCTCATGTAATTGCTTGGGCAACCTATCAGATTCAAATTCCTTCTCAAGAGGGTTTGAATTGCATAAGTATTTGGCAAGAAATATTTGATTATGAAAATAATCAAATAGCCTTGATTGACTTTAAGCTCGCCGTGGCCGCTTTACCAAAATTTAGTGCTCAAAGAGTGCTTAACTTTGATGTTATGAGTGAACAATTAGAAAATAAAGTCATCATTGTGGGTCAAAAAGCTTCCTCATTTAACGTGCAAATACACGCGCCAAAACTTAACGGCTTACATGACCCACTATTACTCACGGCTTACATGGCTGACAGTATTGATAAGAACACTGTAGTAACACTGCTAAAACCAACCTACTCTATTGTTATTGAATTAATTTTAGTGGTGGTTCTGCTTTTTAGTTTTCAGAAACTATCACTCTTTTACTCATTTTTCATTGCCTTCATGAGTATTTTTGTCTGGTGCACAATTGGTTATTTTTTCGTTGAATCAATGCAGATTTATATCCCAATAGGCCAGTACATTATACTTACCTTTATCACCCTTCTCTGGATCCTAGTTGTCCGCAAAGTAACAGAGGATGCAGAGCTTAATGTTGTGGTAAATAATATCCAACAAAAGATGATGGGACGCTTCATACCACAAAGCTTTATAGATCAAGCTTCGCCTTGGGACCCTATTATTCAGTTAATTAGTCAACAATTAGACTTAGAGAAATCAATTTTCCTTGCTCGCAAAGAAGATGATCACCGAGTTGTAGAAATTCGTGCAATGAATTGTAATTTAGATGACATACAAGAAATGCGCAGAGATTATCAACGAACGCCCTACAGTAATGCGTTAAAGTCATTGGGGATAGTGCAAATAACTCGACCTTTTTTTAAACATGTTAGTGCGAATGAAATTGAATTTATGGTACCGCTTGTTTATGCCGGTGATGTACGCGGTTTCTGGGCACTTTCAGTGATCCCAAATACGCAGTTCAATCAACAAGCCTTTGAAAAGAATGTTAATAGATTTGCTGCTCAAGTCGCTGAATTGCTATTCCATTACCATATTTTTAAAGCCACTGAGAGAAAAAATAAAACTCTAATTAACCAACTACTTAACTTGAGACTGCATGAGCCTACGAGCCAGCGAGTTAAGCGCTCTATTGATGAAATGGAGCAAAAAATGACAACTTTAGAAATGGTATTCAGCCACACTCGTTCTGCTAATATTTTGTTTAACTTATTTGGCCAAGTTATTCAGACGAATGCCGCATTAGAGCAATTTGCAAAACAACATCAAATTGCTGTCTTTGAGATGACTGCATTAGATCTATTATGCCGCTGTTGCAAACTGGATACTGAGGTTGCCAAGGGCAAACTTCGTTATGTGACGTTAAACAAAGCTGAGATAAGTTTACCTGCCAAACTTAATAACCGAAACTATACGCTAAGTATTAAAGCACTGAACACCGACAGTTCGCAAACTGCCTCAGGCGAACCATTTCAAGTATCAGGTATCTTATTTGAATTTATTGATAACCATGCTGTCATAGACGAGCAAGAAGCCACTAAAGAGGACCAAAGTTAATGGACTTTGTACTCGCGCTTTTTCCTGCAGGCACAGGCTTAGGCCAGTCTGTTATTACTACCGTATGGGTAGGTACTGCGGTCGTCTGCTTGTTAAATTTGCGTTTTGGTTTCCCTCTGACGGGGCTTGTTGTACCAGGCTACCTAGTCCCTTTACTGATTATTAGCCCAACCTCAGCTGCGGTTATTATTATCGAGGCAATCGTTGTTTATGCATTAATGCGCTTTAGTGCTCATTATATGATGGAAAAGTTTGGCTATGGAGAAATGTTTGGGCGGGATCGCTTTTTCGCCATAATCTTGCTTAGTATTCTTGTGCGTGTCTGCATGGACACATTGTTTTGGCCTTTAATTGCCGCTCAGTTAAGCCAATGGGATATTACTTTTGATTATGCATCTCAGCTTTATTCTTTAGGCCTTATTATTATCGCACTAACAGCGAACGTGATGTGGAACGGAGGGTTTAAGTACGGGCTTAAAGTAACTTTCATTCAATTACTTATCACTTTCTTGCTAGTTCGTTTTGTCTTAATGCCTTTTACTAATTTTAGTATTGCTAATTTGGGTATTATGTACGAAGCCGTTGCCGCTTCAATCATCGCGGCACCAAAAGCATATATCATACTAGTCATCACTGCATTTATTGCTTCCAGAGCAAATATAAAGTACGGCTGGGAGTTCAATGGAATAATGCTACCGGCATTACTTGCACTGCAATTAACACAGCCTTCAAAGCTTTTAACTTCTTTTATAGAAACGGCCGTTATTTTAATAATTGGTAGCTCATTGGTGCATTTTACTCGGCTAAGACATGCGAACATTGAGGGTGCCAGACTATTAATGTTCTTCTTCACTATAGGCTTTGTCTATAAGTTAATACTGAATTATGTCGTTGTTTGGTATTTTCCTACGCTAAAAGTGACAGACACATTTGCATTTGGCTACATGCTTGCAACTCTACTGGCACTAAAAATATATCAAAAGAATGCGCTTGGATTAGTAATCAGAGCAACATTTCAAACTTCGGTAATTGGCGGCATTTTCGCTATAACTGTAGGTTTCTTAGTGATGTTAGTGCCCTCTTTGCTGTCTAATCAGGATGTACATTCAGATATCGACAATCCACATGTCATCACCCTAAATCAACAAGTAAGCCAATATAAGAGCTACTTATACACAACTAGGACAGATAAAGTAACAGTCAGTAGTTATAAAGCTAATCAAGCAATTAATGATTTCAAGTATGCTGTTTACCAGTTAAATCAAGCACTTGAGAACAAGCAATCCATAGCAAAGTTTGGTTATTTATTTAGCGAGCTGGGTTTTTCGCTTGAAAGTGATGAGCAATATGTTTACTTGGTAGATACCTACGAAAGTCAGCAAAGAGGGCTATTTATTTTTAATAAAACGCCAAAGTCTCCTTTGTTGATAACTATTCCCTATCCAATTACAGAAAGTCTAGCGAGTGACTCTGCAAGCTTGATTTTTCAACATATGAATAATAAAGCAATGTTATTTGGCACTGCTAAAACGCCACAAAAGACGATTGCAACGGAAGATCAACAAAGCTTTTATTATCAAGCTTTCATTGACGCACTACAAAGTGACGAAATCTTACAAATTCGAGAAGCTAATCGCTTCACGGCAGCACTAGTTGAAAAGCCTTCTAATAAATTCGACAGCCAATATTGGATATATAACCAACTACCAACTTCAATTAGCCAAAGAGACATTCACCAATTTATAGGCAGTGAGGCAACTTATTTTGGTGCAGCAACACAAAGCAGTTTGCCAACAGCGAATTACTCGGGCTCTATGCTTGAACTATTTTTAGATAGTGCTAACTATACTAATATTTTGGCTAACATTTATCGCGATAACTATAAGTACAATACCCCCCAAATTAGCGTTATCAATGAAGAAATAAATACTATTGTTGACGAGTTTGCTTATCAAATTAGTAAAAAAGGTAGTTTTGAGTATCAACCTCTATCAGAAAGCCAAATAGCGCTGTGGGAGTATGAAGTTTTAAAGCCACTCTATAAATTAATTACACAGATAGGTAATGCCCCACTGACAGAAGACAAGCTTAATCAGTTAAAGCAAATCAATGGCACAACCGAACTACTTAACTATCAATTGCAACTAATCAACAATAGCAGTGGTCGATATCTATTGTTAAGCCCACTTAAAAATAATGAAGCACGCTCACAAGGACAAGGGCTTTACGCTTTTAAATTGACTGCTCATGAAGCTATCACACTCAGTGTACCAAGGCCTTTATTTGAAAGTAATACGCTGAGTTTTGCAGCTGAATTATTCTCCGAGGCAAACACTGCCAATTTATTAATTGCGGGGGCTCACCCTTATGCGCACCCTAAAGCTAATGTACTTGGGGCTGATAATATTGACTCTTTATTTAATGTTATTCATCAAAGCTATTTGCGCTTTACAGCTAATCAGCCTAGTTTACACATTCAAATCCGCAGCCATAGCGCGCCGTCATGGGTACGCCCAAATGCAATTGCATTCTCAGCTACGCGCATCAGCGATGTGGCCTCGCCACTAATGAAACAAATCGACGGAAAACTGAATAACTTAGGGGTTGAATATCAAGTAGTATCAGGACAAAAATCAACGCGAGGTCTTGAAATAGGCAGCTCACCTCAATCAGGATACCAACAATTTAATAGCAATAGTGAGCTGGCAACATTATGGCTGGCATCAGACTTTAAAGAACAATTTTCAATCGACCAAAACAGCGTATTGCAACGATTATTGGCAATATCTACCAATACAAAGGTAAAAACTATAAATCTGGCTACCTTGTCGCCACTAAACTGGCAAGCAATCTCGACTAAAGAAAAGCAACGAATTCAAACTCTCGTTAAAAACTATATAGCTCATCAGCGTTTAACATCATTAAGCGGTTTCTGCGAGCAAATTAAAGATTGCTCTTTACACACCATTAAGCTGGAAAATGCAGACAAGTACGCGCTTATGATTAAGTACAATAACGATATTGTGGCAATCTACAATCCAACCAATAACCAGCTTATTGATCTGAGCTTATTTAATAGCATTATGGCTGGAGGCGCATATGTACTTAATTAAACGCCTACTTGCTATTTTAGCAATCACAATTGCTTTAGTGGCACTTTTTTATTTCTCACGAAACATAATGGTATGGATCAACTCCGCTGAACCCATTGATGCGCGTACTAGTCAAGAAACACGTTCAAATGTTCAGTGGCTTAGTAGTCAAAAGCCACTACAGTTTACGTTTTCAAATCAACGTACTCACTCACTACGCATTTTATCAAATGCCGTGTTTGATCAGTCAGTTGTACTTGATCAACCGGTTAATTATGCAATTAAATATGTGCTATATGATCAAGAAGGAGATGTCATTTTAGACAAGGTTTACCATCATGCATCTAAATTGGTTACAAACTCGCAAGAGCAACAAGTAAAACAAATAATTGAAAACAAACAATCATTGAACGTCGCATCTGGTCAATCTTTTTATTTACCTATTAAAGATTACCCTAATGCTGCGAGCCTAGATTTAACCCTTATTCCTGAACAAACTAACCTACAGGGTGTGGTTGTTAGGGTCCACGCTAAAACTCCTGAGCAAAGTATTGATCCGCTTAACAGCTGGCTAAAGCGTCCTTTAGAAAGACGCAGACGAGCAACTGATTACCTTACTATGGGAGAAAATACTTTAACTGATGGAGAGATTAGAAATGCGATGGCCTTTTGGTGGCAAAAGATTGCACCACAGGGAATTCCTGACATAGATTTTAAATCAGACATATTGTATGAAAGTTTACCCTACAATGTAGTCACATATGACTTTAGTGAACAGCAACATGATCTAGGCTCTTATTTCACGAAACCGGGTCTTTGCGCGAGTATTCGCTTAGAGGAAACCGATAGCCTGATATTCAAAACAGACAAACAAGGGCTGCTTCCTTCGTTAATTTGGTATGACAAACTACAGTTTTCCCCTCCTTTACCTGTAAACTTTAGTGCAATAGACGAAGCTAATAGTTATCAAACTGAGCCTCTTAATCCGGGCTTAGTCACAATCTGCAGCGAAGATAATTTATTAACGCAATGGCGAACATTATCTGGTAATGCAATCTTAACTAGTTACTCAGGCAGTTACTTGGCTAACAGCCAATCCTCTGTCAGTTTTGATATTGAATCGCAAAGCCATTTAAATATTGAAGTTCGAGCTCTTGAGACAAGCCAACTAAATGTCACCTTGTTTGATGAAAGTAACGAGCAAATCGAGAGCTATTCTGTGACATTGAAAGGACAAGCTTCAGAGTTTGATCGTTTGATTGCCGAAAACACGCAACGTCAAGATGTTGGTATGTTAGTAACTTACTATTTGCGCTCGCCAAAGAATGCAAGGCGAGTCGAAGTCAAGGCAGATAAAGATGTCTATGTTCGTCTGAAATCCCGCTTTGCTGATTTTAACTACCAAAGAACCTTAACTCACGGCTTGGTGACAGAATCAACTACAAACTTTCATGATATCGCTGCGTGGTATGAACAGCGCGCCAATAATCATTATGAACTTACATTGATGGGGCACTTTTCGAATATTCGGACTTTCACGCCACCAGCAGAGTTAGATCCACAAGTCACATACTATCAATCTAGGGAACTATTTGATCAGCTACCAATTTCAAATGTAGCACTGACACTAAGCCCCAATAAGTACTATTTACCTAAACAACCCGCTCAGGTTTTTAACTACGGTATTTATAATAAGAATAATTATACGCCGTATATTAACTCTGAAGATAACAGCCTAATTTATCGTTTAAAGGGTAATAGTGCTAAAGAAGCTAATATGGCGGATTTATCTGTTTCACAACTACAGCAAATCCAAGACAGTTCTCGCTCAATGTATCAAAATTGGTATGGTAATCGGCCTTGGGTTAAACAACGCCTGTACCAACTAAATAAAAAGACTCCTCTAACACTCAGATTTGATAAGTATCAGCGCCCTATTAGTCTTGTTTTCAAAGTTGCTAAATCAAATAATAAGGCTCCCGTTGAACTTAGTGTCAAACAAAGAGCAAAATACAAGTCAGGACTCACAAGCGAATACAGTATTAAAAAGCAAAAATATCAGCTTTATCCATCTGAACTAATTAATGCTTTTTTGATTCACCCAAAGAATAGCCGACTGAATAGCTATCCAAGTGTCACGCACTTAGTATCAAGTGATATAGATACTTTACACTCAATAACAATCGAGTCATCAGAAACAATCTGGCTGTCTATTCTCGATGAATACCCTGCTCAAGAGCAAAAAGTAAGGTGGTGGAATAATGAAAATTAATGCTATGTTACTGGTTTTTTGCACTTTTATGGCGGCATGCAGTGCCGAGGAAATTAGCTTGTATGATTTAACAGAAGATTTTCATGCTTGGCTATTAAAACCGAACACTGAACTAACACACTTCAATTACAAGGATGGTGTTTTTAAAGCAAAAAAAACAATTACCTCCGGTGGCGAGATTCATTATAAGAAGACTGGTAATAACTGTATTGCTTATGCACCTCATCGCTATTTTGATAAACACACGCTAAAAATAGCCAAGGCAGTGTTTGCTGAATGTCAGGTGTTACTCACAAATTCAAAACATAGAAATACCCTTGATCAAAGTAATAATAAACTCGATTTTGGCAAATACAAAGTTAGTAGTGCGAATGCATTTATTCTTGCCTATGCTAAGACTGTAGAGTCTTTTTCTATTTATCAGGTACATGGGTTTGCAAAGGAAAAGCGAAAAACTTTACAAGGGCGTAATGCAGATATCATTGTTAGCAATGGCTCTAAAACACCGTCAAAAGCAACTGTAAAAATATCTGAATGTTTAAATAATCAAGTAGGCTCTAATGTTATGCTATTTGGTCGTGATGTTTTTGAGCTCGGAGGGACAAAAAATATACTTACCGACATGGCGCCTGTTAATAGCCAGTTTTTTCATATCGAGTTAAGCCGTCAAATGCGTGAGCGTTTAATAACTAATAGCCAACTTTTAAAGCAGTTTAGCCAATGCCTTATATCATAATAGCCTTAGTCACTTTTACATTATTCAGCATCAACATGGTGTATGCTGCTAAGCCTGAGCATGCGGTTCTTGAGCCCCCTATTTGGTTACAAACCACGCCAAAACTGGCCCCTTTAACGTCTACTCAAGAGTTGCAATTTGATGCCAAGCAGCATCAGTATTTATGGCTACCAGAAGGCCATTGGCTTGAGATAAATCCCGATTTATTAAATCAATTTATTATCAGCGCCGGAAACACACAATACATTCAGCAGCGTTTACAAGTTCATCGGGATCTACTTTGTAATTCGAAACGATGCCAGCTTCCGGCAACAGGCCATAATCGTATAATTGCCATTCAGAATCACCTTGACGAAAGCGCTAGCTTTAGGGCTCTTGTCGGTCACTATCAAGCAAAAAGAGATAGTTTTCGACGTGCACTCAAGCTAGCAAAACCATCTGTTTTATTGACCACACAGCAAGGCAATGAGCGTTATTATCAACTGCAAAAAGATGAAGAAGTTACGCTGTTTTTTCCTGCAGCAAAAAAATTAAAGCTATCTGTTAGGCAGAATATGCAACTTCCTGATCGAAACGGTGTTGTGTACGCCTATGTTGATAACGTTTTAACAGCAAAAGTGAATACGATTAATAGTCTTGCTGTTGAATATTCAGATAAGAATGTTGGTTTAGTTAACTCAGATTATTTGGCTATCGACGCAGGCCAATACCTAACCATTAAAAGCGCAACAAATTCACTGGTTAAAATAGAGCAAAGCCACCGCGCAATTTATGATGATGGTGCAGCCGCAAAAGAACAAGAAAAGCAACTAATGCCATATTGGCTAAATACTGCCAATGATCATTTAAAATCAATTTACCAAGAGCACTCGTTGGGGCCGTTAAGTAACACTGTTTTTTCTGAAAATGACCCGCTTAACGTAAAGCGATACTATAATTTGCTTTCGATGATGAGCATCGATTCACAACTTGTTGGCAGCTATCGAAACCAATTGCCTGTAGAAAGTAAAAGTGAAACCATAACCGAGCTTGCTGAGCTGCGTTTAGTCGATCACCATTTTTACCCTCGTATCAATCATCAGACTAGACTTTTAACATCTCTGTCTCAATCTGCACAAGTGTTTGACTTAACAGTAAAAGAACGAGCTACGCCTTGGCTTACCCTAATTGCAAAAAGTAACAATGACACACAATTAAAATTCACCGCAGGTGAGCAAAGCTGGCTAGTTAACCTGAAAGCGACAGAACACTTTCAAACATTAACACTCTCTGTGCCTTTAAAAGAAAAATCACTTTCTATACAAGCACTTAAAAACACAACGGAACATGTTGATTTTGCACTATACGCAAGAACTCTAGCTGATATCCCCATGGATGAAGTACTCTACCAGCAGCCGAACAAGTTAAGTGCAAAGAGCCCTACCACAGAGCTGATTATTAAAAACTACTTGCACAAGCAGCATGCAGACTATTTAGCATCAATTGAACCTTATACACCCGCACAGCAGCAATTAAACATAACAGATTGGGAACAGCTGCTAATGACTGCTAATGATTTAGCAGAATCTGCGCCATTGGATGCCCTTCGCTTTTTGAAAAAGCTAAGCCAGCATAGTAACCATCAAGTAGCGGAAAAAGCATGGCAAGCAAGAATTGATATTTTGAGGCAGCAAAAACAATTCCATTTAGCAAATAGCTATCTAGAAGGTTTATACAAAAGTGCAAAACAGGCTCAATTGCAGCATTTTGCAAGTTTAGAGTTGATTAAAATTTACCAAGAGCAGCATCAAGACTACAAGCTATTTGCCTTGTGCGCTGGTAATTTATCGTCAATTTCCAATTGTAGAAAAATCTTGATCAGGCTTGCTGTTAAACAGCAGAAAAATCGTTTAGCGACGTGGCTAGCTCATCAGTCTGATCAGCAAAACATCGCAGAACCAAGTTTCGCAGCACTAAATTTTCAAAGTTTGGTTTCAAATACTAAACAAAATGACCCTTTATACCACTTAGTAACAGCAGAGCAAGCTGTACTTATTGATGGACAAGGCAAAATACAAAATACCGTGCTAAGTGATAAGAAACCGTGGAAATTTACTGCTACGCACCCTATTCATTTAGCGATCAAAGCTCGGGTAGCTGCGAAACAAAATGGTGAATATCAAACGGCTTGGCTAAAAGCCGATAGCCAATATCAGCATAAATTGATGCCAATTTTTAGTGATATTCCAGCAAATATTCAGTTTATAGATAATCAGCAACTAGCATCTATATCGGCAACCTTAATTATAAGCTTGCAAGTCGGAGAAACTCTGACTTTGAGCGCTGATCATATGACATATCTTGATGTAAGCCTGCTCCCTAATGATTTAGTTTCTCAATTTGACTACCAGTCTGATGCTGCCAATAACCTGACTGCAATAGACTTTATGTCATTAGTTTATTCACCTACCGCATCACAGTATGACTTATTAATTAATGGCTTATACCAATTAAGCAAAAGGCGTTTAAACGACAATCAATACACTCAGCTACTGCAACGTCTAGAGACCTTACCAGCAACAGCTAGATCGACCTTCATTCAGAATAGAATTGAAAGTTTTGGTCAGTGGCAACCTATTGAAAGCATGCTAGATTATGCTGGAACTCGACTATTTAAAATGCAAGCTCCTGCACAAAGTAGCTTTGCTGATCGTTTTACCTTGCTTAACACCCAGTCTGCGTCAGAGCAAGGGTTACAGTTACGACCATTCCATACTTTGCATATTGATCTAGCTCAAACTGCTGGACAACAAATCCGTTTTAAATTTCACTTCTCTACTGCAGAGTTAGCACGAGACAATGTCGCAAATGTTTCACTTCGCCTAGCTAATGAACTGAAAACCTGGTCAGTTTCACAACAACAAAGTGTGCCATTTACTTTTACTAAGCAAGAGCTCGATAACAACATAATCAGTATTAGATGGCTCAACCCTTACCTATCACAATACTTAACAATAGAAGCAGAACAATATCTAGCCGGAAAATGGCAGCACTTAGAGCTACCAACCAAGTTATTATTCTACACGGTAATACCGGACACACCGCTAATTGCAACTTTATCGGCCGACAGGCTAATCAAGTTGGAAGAAATCGACGAACAAAGACGAACAGAACGTCGCTTTTTCCATCCTGCAGGAAAAATCGAAGTTAAAGCTGAAAAGTTGGAATATGTCCGCCTATACAGTTGGCAGTTAAGCGAACATAACAATAAAATTTCTGCTTACTCGCAGACTAAAGCTGCCCTGCCAGAGTTGATCACCTATCAAGCGCCTGAAAAAGTAGAAATCGTTAAGGAGCAAACAGAACTACACGCAGATGAACTCAACTGGCAAGTTTTTGCTCGTTATGATCAACAGCAAATTTTTCAAAGCGCTGAAGATATTCCCACCCGCGAAGAAACTGATATTGGCGCTAGAATTCGGATAAATGATGATAATCAATGGTATCAGTTAGAGGGATATTACTCATTCAGTGATACGCAAACTGATATTATTAATTTAAATGGATATTACTCTTGGGAGGATGAAACAACGCCTTGGTATATTGATAGCCAAATTAATAGTCGCTGGCAAATGAGCCGAGAGCAATTTGATAGTCAATACGCGATTGATGCCAGCATTAGTATTGGCCAAATATGGCGACAAGACTCAGTGCATCGCCATCAATGGCAAATAACTCCTTATGTTCGCTACAGCAGCGCTGATTTAGCTGACTACCTCGCTGATGATAAGCTTAACTCAGGTATTTTTAATTTTTACAGAGAAAATCATTCATCTGGTTGGTTAGGGCTCTACCAATATAGATATCAACCCTGGGTCGATAACTACCTTAATTTTGGTGTTTCTTCCGGTTCTAATGATGATTGGAGCAGCTTGGATTATTTACGTTTTAACTCTAGTTGGAATCAATATTATGAAGGCCATATTTTCCAGGTGGGGCTAGATAGTTATTACCGCTTCGCTGATGAACATCGTGCTACTGCCACATGGCAATATATCTCTCGCTTTGCATGGCAAAAGCAGATTGACTTAGGGGGCTTCTCACAAGGCTGGCTTAAAGTAAGCTGGCAACAAGATTGGGTTTGGAATAACCACAATATTAGTGTTGAGTTTTCATCTGGCAATAACTTGCATACGGGCTTTGCTCCCTATGCACACGATGAAATTATTTTTCCAACACTTCAACTTAACCATTTGTTAGAGCTGAGTGACTATGAGCAGTAAAGTTTTAAAAGAGCGCCTTGAGTCTCTACTATTTGCCGATATAGCCAATTTTTGGTTAGACCTTTATCGCCAAAAGTATAAGCAACTCGTTAACGAATTAAGTGAGTGGGAGCTCATAAAGAACCAGCCAGATGATAATGACGAAGATGATTGGTTGTTACTTCAAGCTATTGCTTTTTTAACTCACAAAATTGATAAGCTGCAAAACCAATTAACCAAACTTGATGGCGATCATCGTCGCTTTGTTGAGCGTTTGAGTCATGCGGAATTAAAAGCCGAGAGGCAATTTCATATCCTTGATTATGCAAAAACATTAGGGGCAAGTGAGTTGCAACTGCAAAAGGATCAAGATGCTTTTCAGCGTTGGTTTGATGAAGGGGCAATGATTAATCGTTACCAAGATAAAACCTCTGAACTTGAGCAATCATTAAAGTTTTTGATAGGAAAGCTCGGTGATTTAACAAACCGTTATTTACGTAATCACCAAAATGACATGGCTCAGTCATGGTTAAGGCTCGATTTAGAAGGCTTCTTTTTAAACCTACTAGAAAAAACAGACAATGAAGCAACACGAAACTCATTATTTAGAGCGTTAGCTAATCAGGTAAATTTGCTTAATGAATATGTCGAAGATCCTGAGTTTAATGCAGATTTAGTTGAAAACTTACTACAGTCATTAGAGAAGCCAACAACACCACACGCAGCAAAAGTCGATATTTTAGAAATACTAATTAATCTTAGACCCACTTTTACTCGCTACTTTATGCGCTCTCATATTGATCTGGACGTTGATAAAAACGGCAAAGTAGATCGCCAGCAGTTATTTTTAATTACTTCATTTGCCAAAATCATCAGCAAACAGTTTTCCTTAAATGAGGCAAACCGTAAACTGATTTTTTTGCTTGCTAAACATGCTTACCCTCGTGTTCGTCAAAGTGTTATAGAGCAATGTTCCGTTTTGCCTTGGTCATGTGTAACCAATTTACTCAATGAGCGGATGCAACTTGAAAACAGCCCAGCTGTAAGACTAACATTAATTAAACAGTTATCAGACCCGCGCTTTAGTGAACAGCAATTAGGCTTTAAGTTATGGCAACAACTCCTTGAGGAAACTGATAACTTTGCAGAACAACGTCTATTACTTGAACTCACTCCGAGGATCATGTTTAACCTTCAAGTTGATAATGATAATCATGACTATACTCAAGATATATTTAAAGCGTTTATAAATGTATTAAACCGACAACTTGAAGAAAAAACTAACCTTGCAGTAAAACGTATTATTAGCCGTGTTCGAGAGCAGTTAGTCAGTTTTATGCATCAGCAACAAGTTGCACAATTAGAGGTGAGCTTAAGTTCAGACACATCCATTGACTGTAAAGAAGTAGATGAAGATTTGCTTGGCCGACTACTAAGTAAACAAGCTCAGCATTATGAAGCGTTCAATGTTATCCTGAAGAAAAAGTCATGGCAGGTGCAATTGGGTTATAAGCGTGGCTTTAGAATCTGGCGCTTATGGCATGAATTTAAGAACCCTAGTACCGGAAAAAGACAAAGCTATAACCATTTACAGGCCAGAAAGCCTAGTGCATTTATGCATGTACCAAGTTGTACTGTTGCAGAGATAAGCCAGACAGAAGTACCCGGTGAGCCTCGTTTTGATGAGTCTCAATTTAGCTCACGACCACACTTGCCATTACTTGATTTCTTATTAAGTACCTTGTCTCAAGATAATTTAAAAGCGCCAGCTAAATCCTATACCCCTGATGGCATTTTGATAGCTTCACCACCAACAAGTTTATTTAAGCGTTTATATGCATACTGTTGGATTTCATTGAACTACGAAAAATTGAATGAGTTACGAAATGGTACTGAAGTAGAACAACAACACTACCTAGAGAACATTCGCAGTAAGGGCTTTACGCTAGACTTCCAACCATATGGAATGTTGTTTGATGTAGCGTTTCCTGTCGAATCAGGTATTGCTAACCTTTATAAAAAGCTCGCAATTACACCCTTTATTTTTAACATTGGGTCAAGCTTTAAAGAGTATGCGTATTCAATTTACCAAAACAGCATTGGTCAGCTAATATTTTTTGTCATTAGCTTTATCGCTTACTTTTGGGCGAGACATATAAAAATCAGCCGTCAGATTCAATCTGACAGAGCACTTATTCCTGTATCAATTGGCGGCTGGGGAACACGTGGGAAATCCGGAACAGAACGCCTTAAAGCGGCCCTTTTTAGCAGCTTAAGTCTAAAAGTAGTAAGTAAAACAACGGGCTGTGAAGCTACGATGATTTATGCAAGGGCAAGTGGTGAGCAGTTTGAAATCCCATTATTTCGTCCATTCGATAAAGCCAGTATTTGGGAGCAAGGAGATGTTTTGCACTTTGCTAAGAATGTAAAAGCAGACGTATTTTTGTGGGAATGTATGGGGCTCACACCACGTTATGTGCGTATTCTTCGCAACTGGATGAAAGACAATTTCTCAACCATAACAAATGCCTACCCAGACCATGAAGATATACTCGGTCCAACAGGTATCGATGTTGCAAACGAAACCAGTCACTTTATTGGCGAGAATAGCTTAGTATTTACCAGCGAACAAAATATGGCTCCTATTTTAGACGTCAATGCCAAGCAGAAGAACTCAAGTTTGATCCAGGTGCATTGGGCCGATGGCTTGCAAATTACAGACGATATACGTTCTTTATACCCGTACCAAGAACATCCAGCTAATATTGCGCTAGTTTGTAAAATGGCACAGCATATTGGCTTAAGTAAAGACTATGTTTACAAAGAAACATCGGCCAGAATCATTCCCGATATTGGTGTTTTACAACATTTTGAAAAAGCTAAAGTGGGTAAAGTAGAACAATCATTTATTAATAGCATGTCAGCAAATGAACGTTTAGCAACGTTAGAGAATTGGCAACGGTTAGGGATCTATGATTTAAATGACAACCCCAAAAAACAGGTTATTGCTTTAATCAATAACCGAAATGACCGTGTGGCTCGCTCAAAAGTGTTTGCAGATATTTTAAGTCACGATTTGCGTTTCGATAAAATAGTTGTAATTGGTACAAACGTTGATGGGTTTTATAGCTACTTTATTAACGCACTCATTGAGCGATTAGATAAAATTATTGCTAATAATGATCTAGAAGAATTTAATAAACTTTTATCTCAGTTCAACTTTTTAACTGAAGAACAATTAATTGCTCGTTTGAGCGACGCATACGATCTAACTCTTGCTAATAAGCTCATAAAATTAAACGGCGACTCGCTTAAGAAATCTAATATTAACGCTCTTTTGAAAGATGCTACCGGTAACTCAAATGAGGCCGAAGCATCAGCTATTTTACAAAATCTATTTGTTTATCAACAACGTCTAACATTAGAGTTGCTTAAGCAAGATATCGTTAACAATAGCGAAAAGCTAAAAGAGGTTATTGTAAATACAATAAAATCTAACGTTGTGTTACATGAAAACAGTAGTTTATCTGCTGATGAACTAACGCGGTCAATTGCCCAATTAGGTTTAGTAAATAACCATCAAGTTATTGTTGGTATGCAAAACATTAAAGGCGCTGGCTTGAACTATGTTTACGCTTGGCAGCAGTGGCAGCGAATAAACCATACTCTTGAACATCTATTTGACCAACAATGTACAGCTAAGGAGTTCAGAACAGCACTAACAAACCTCAACATGATTGTTTCCTTTAATAGGTTAGAAGTGGCCACATTAAAACAACATTTGAGCACATTGAAAAAAATGCACTTGGCGCAGAATGAGTTCTGCCAAGCAGAAATCACTAATCTACTTGAAAAACTTGAGGCATATAGTTCTGAAGATAACATTGAGAAACAGCAAGCATTGCCTATTCAATATTTAAATCAAGTGGTTGAGTCATTTCTTGATGCAGGAGCAGCTGTTAAACGTAAGAAAAGAGCAAATCAAATTTATAAAGATATAGCTGATCAGCGAATTACCTTAGAAAAGGCGATAAAAATATTAGGCAAATTAAGCCGCAATCAAAAATCAGGTTGGTTTGCTAACAAATCTAAACCCAATTAACTTTTAACCTAGCATAAAAACGCAAGGTAATCCAAAAGGATTGCTTTGCGTTTTTTATTATTTTCCCATCGAAAAATCAGAATTTTCCTACAAACTAAATTCTTATTAAAAATCAAATGATTAATATAAATAATTAAAAAAGTATAAATTTAGATCTATTCCCTATTTGATAAACACCAGCAAAAAACAGTAAAATGATATTATTAAATATTAATTTTATGTTAACAACTTCGGAGACTGTCATGAAAAGCTTAGTTTCTAAATTAGCAGTGTTACCTTTAGCTATCGCATCTGGTATGGCAATGGCAAGCACAAACCTAGTTGAAAACGGGTCATTTGAAAATAACACAGTAACTGGCCATGGTGGACAATGGCAGTTATTCAGTAATATCGATAACTGGAGCCGTAGTAACAATGCTAAATTTGAGTTACAAACTAACAAATTAGGTATTGTTCCAGCTCAAGATGGTAATCAACTTCTGGAACTAGACTCAACTGCTAACTATTCAATTTCACAGAGCGTAGCTACTTCAGCAGGTAAAAAGTACGAACTTACTTTTTATTACTCTGCGCGTGTTGAAGGTAATGCGACAACAAACGCTGCCAAAGTTTTATGGAATGGTAATGAATTAGCGACCATTAATAGCAGCACAAAAGGCTGGACTAAATATAGCTTTACTGTAGAAGCAAACGATACTAGTTCAGTATTGAGCTTTGCTGGTGCTGGTAAATCAGACTCTTTAGGCGCATTTCTTGATAATGTTTCTCTAACAGAAATTCCAGAACCTTGTGCAGTTGAAACAGGTCTATATGGTATTAATAACTTCGGTTCAGAAACTGAGGGCTATGTTTATCATTTCAACCCAGTTTCAAGCTCTGTCACTATTGTTGCAGGCCTAAATAACACAGCTTCAAATATTGCAAGTAAAGACGGTGTGCTTTATTTCATGGAGCAACTAGATAAGAGCAGCAAAGCATCTAAAATTTACAGCTTAGATTTAGCAACTAACCAACAAGCGGAAGTAGTTGATGCGACTTCATTCCCTATTTACCGCTCAACAGTCACCGCTGATGGTCTTGCTCTTCGTGCAACAAGTAAGACATATATGTACGACTTTGATTTAGAAACAGGTGATAAGACAGTTCTTGGTAAACTATCTTACCCTGGTGATACTTTCTCAGATGGTGATATTGCTTACTCAAATGACTTTAACGTACTTTACGTGTTAACAGGTAAAGCACTTTATACGCTAGATGAAGGTAGCTTAGAATTGACACTTGTTGGTGAGCATGGTGTAAATTGGGCATCAGGTATTGCGATTGCAGATGATGGTACAATTTATGTTTCAGGCCGCGAAAGTGGTGAAAATGCTAAAATCTACTCACTTGACCAAAACACTGCAGAAGCAACGTTTGTAATGGATGGTCCTTCGCATGTTAATGACTTAACATTTGTTAGTGAAGCAGTTTGCGCTGCAGAGTAAACTGTGTTTAAAACCATAAAAATGCCAGCTTAGCTGGCATTTTTTTATTTATCTTGGGTATCACTTATTTGTGAGTTTCTTTTGCTCTAACATTTCTTTCCAGTGCATTACTTCTGTTGGCAAGATAGGAGCTACACCTTCAAACCCAGCAACTTCAAGCATTTCTTCAACGCTCACAACACCTTTCTTACGTTTAAATACCCCTCGTACATAGGCAATCGCATGCAATCCACGCTCAGAGTGAAACTTTTGTTCAATGTAAAAGTATTTATGATCCCAGCCAACTAAACGCGTACTAACAGTGTATTTTTGCATTGGTTTAATATCGCGAATATAGGTAATTGCAGTCGCATTAACGATCGGGAACCAACGACGTTTCATAATATGTTGAAGCAACCCTACTCTTTCTGTCATCCAAGTGCGCGCCAAATCCATCATTGCTAAATAACGGGAATTAGTCAGGTGCAAGTTAATATCGCAATCAGTCGGCAGTGCTCTGAATTCAATATCTATCGTGTCGAGTAAACCTTGATAGTCACGATTACGTTTGATTTTAAAAAACAATAATATTAGTCGAAAATATAGATTCACAATAAAAGGTCTAACCAGTTGATAATTCACAAAGTGTATCACAGCATATTGCTAAGGCGAATATTCTGCTCTAATCTGTGCATATATTATTATAAAAACAGATAAGCCTAATGAAACTATTCAGTTTGGTAACTCTATTTTCTGCTAGTTTATTTACCGGCTCAGCATATGCTGACTTCAACTTTCCAGGTAACGGTACTTTAAAATACCCAACGGGTGTGGAAAAAGATTTTAAATTTGGTTTTGCTTGGCAACAAACTGCCGAAAAATTCACTATTGGTGATAAAAGCTATGACATGTCTTTGCCTGAGTCATACTCCGTTGCGATTACACTGAGTAAAGACGAACAACAAGTTTGGGTACAAGAGTTTAATAATGGCTTTATTGAAGGCTTCAATTGGCAAATAGCAGATCACTCCTTAAAACTCGAAAAGCGCAAATTTAGCGACTCAGTCAAAGGCGATTATGTTATAAGCCTAGATAACCGAGATTACTTTTTTGCCCGCAATAACATAAGTATTGTTATCAAATTTGACAATGACGGTATCAAAAATATTGCCATTGATGGTGTCACCAAGGATATGGGTACCAAACAGTAGCAAAAAGCTTGGCTTTTCACCCAAGCTTTTTGCTTAATTAACGATTATTGTGGGGGGTTACTTTTAAACCTTCACTGTCTTACGGTTAATGCCATAATCTCGAAGTTTGTTTGCCACTGCGGTGTGGCTCAAACCTAATCGCTTAGCAAGCTGTCGAGAGCTAGGATAAGCCGGATAGAGCTTACGAAGTAAGGTCGCTTCAAAGCGTTTTACCGCTTGATCTAAAGTTCCTTCAAAGTCAGACTCAAGATAACCTAAATCATGAGTAAAGGTTGGTAACTGCAAATGTTCAATACGCAGTTCGTTATCATCTAACAACGACACCGCACGGTAAATCGCATTTTCTAATTGGCGTACGTTACCCGGCCACGGATAATCTTGTAAAAAGCGTAAACAATCTTCAGACATCACAGGCACAGAATGACCATTTTGTTGGGCATACTTTTGAATAAAATGTTCTGCTAACGGGCCTATATCAGCTTTTCTGTCACGTAATGGCGCAATTTCTAAGGTCAAAACATTAATCCGGTAATAAAGATCTTCTCTAAATGTCCCCTCTTGCACCATGGCCGGTAAGTCTTTTTGCGTTGCAGCAACAATACGTACATTCACTTTTACTTCGTTTTCATCACCGACTTTGCGAAATGTGCCATCTTGTAAAAATCGCAGCAACTTAGTTTGCAATTGAGTCGACATTTCACCAACTTCATCTAAAAACACTGTACCACCATCGGCTTGCTCCAAAACGCCACGTTTTGGTGCCGCGTTTTCTTCATAGCCCGCATAACCAAATAACTCTGACTCAGCCACGTCATCAGGTAACGATGCACACGATAAGGCAATAAAGGGTTTTACTGAACGGTTAGATGCATAATGACAAGCCCGTGCAAGTAGTTCTTTACCTGTCCCCGTTTCACCAGTTATCAAAATTGGCGCTTCAAGCTGTGCCATTTTGCGAGCTTCACGAACAACACGACGCATTGCAGTGCTAAAATTATGGATTGTCGCAAAACTTTCTTGGCCATATCGACGAAAGGCACTCACTTGCTGACCAAGTCGACTTTGCGATTTAATGTTAATTACGGCGCCCGCTAACACATCCCCTTCAGCACCTTGTGGAACTGAAATAGGAAGAATATCAGCAATAAAATCTTCGCCAGCAACTTCTACACGCGTTGTTTGACCAAGCACCTCTTTACCCTCTAACCAGCGAGTAAAGTTAAAGCCTTTCAGCAAGTTATTAATATTAGCGCCTATAACTTCATTTTCAGATAGCTGTAAATCGCGACAAGCTGCATCATTGCATAATCGCACCCAGCCTTTAGCATCAATAGATATTACACCATCAGGCAATGCTCGCAGTAATGTATTTAATTCATTATGCTCTCGCTCAGAAGGTAGAAATGCAGTTGTGCGAACATCCATCACGCCGTCAATTAAGCGAATAGAAGGCATGATCTTTTGAAATTGCTCAAATTCAATAGGAGGAAAACTGACATACATACGACAATTAACCGAATCTACTTCAATACCTTTTAAGTCAACCTGATAACTTACTAAGATATTGAGAATCTCTTGTGCGATACCGATTCGGTCAGCACAGTGGATATCTAAACGCATTACATCCTCAAAAAACGGGAACCTATAGTATGAGAATAATACGCTAACTACTAGCGGCTGAATAGTCTATTGTAAACAATTTTGGACAATTTAAAGTACTTGCTCAGCTATCCAGATGCCAAAAGATCCGCTTTCATTGCAACAAATTACACCTACCCAAACAAAAATAACTCATCACATAAACTTAAAATGAATTGCTAAGTATTACTGACAAGTATCAAGTAATCTTAAATTGGTTGTATTTGGTAAGGTTAAGTTAACGCAACAAATGGTGTACCTACCGCAAGATCTTCCCCTGACCAAGAGGTCTATGTATACTGTAGCGCACTTGTAGCTAGGATAAGGGTGTGTCCTATACCCTTAAGTTCATAACTTGAGCAACAAACCATTATCTTAGCTGCATCAAAAAAACATGGCCGCCCGTTCACTCAATAAATTACATAGAACGACCAAAGCAAAAACAATAAGGCCTCAAATAAAAACTTAGAGTTAGGAAGTAAATATGAGTTCATTACCTAAAGCAGGTGACTTTTTAGGGCATCCTAAAGGGTTATTCCTGTTGTTCGGCACAGAAATGTGGGAACGATTCGGTTACTACGGCATGCGCGCCATTTTAGTTTTATATTTAGTAGCGCTTGTACAAGAAGGTGGTTTTGGTTGGTCAAATGCAGACGCATTGAGCCTATATGGTACCTTCACAATGGCTGTATATATCACACCACTATTCGGTGGTTGGTTAGCCGATAACGTATTAGGACAACGTAAAGCAATTATCCTTGGTGGTTTATTAATGGCTGCAGGCCATTTCACTATGGGTATTCCTCACAGCTATTTAGCTGGCCAAGAAGAAAATATTTTCTACATTGGTTTAACACTTCTTTGCATTGGTAACGGTTTATTCAAGCCAAACATTTCAACTATGGTAGGTGATCTATACAAAGAAGGTGACCAACGTCGTGATGGCGCGTTCACTATCTTCTACATGGGTATCAACCTAGGTGGTGCATTAGGTCCTCTAGTTGCGGGTTATGCTGCAGCTGCAATGGGCTGGCAATGGGGTTTCATCGTAGCTGGCGTAGGTATGGTGATCTCAGTTCTTCTCCAACTTGCACTAAGTAATAAATACTTAGGCGAAATCGGTGTAGTGCCTTCAGCTAAGCTTTCTCAAGCACAATCTGAATCAAATACTAAAGAGCCATTAACGAAAGTTGAAACTGACCGAATTAAAGTTATCTTTACTATGAGTGTATTTAGCATCATCTTCTGGATGGGCTTTGAACAGGCGGGTGGTTTAATGAACCTTTTCGCTAACGATTACACAGACCGTATGTTACTTGGTTTTGAAGTGCCTGCTTCATGGTTCCAATCTTTAAATTCAATTTTCATCATTGTATTTGCACCTTTAGTTGCCATTATTTGGTTAAAGCTTGATAAACGTGAACCTAATTCACCAGTTAAATTTGCTATTGCACTTATTTTCTTAGCACTTGGTTTCATCACTATGATCTTCGCGTTAATGACACAAGGTCAAGGTGAGCACCTACAAATTAGCATGATGTGGTTAGTATTATTCTACTTATTCCACACACTAGGTGAGTTATGTTTATCTCCAATTGGTCTATCTATGGTGAGTAAACTTGCACCTCTTCGTCTAGCTTCAATGCTTATGGGTATTTGGTTCCTATGTACAGCGGTTGCAAACAAGATTGCTGGTTTCGTAGGTTCATTCCTAGGTGAAGGTGAAGAAGCGTTAGACAACGCGATGGGTATCTTCATTGGTTTAGGCGCAACAGCGGTACTTTCTGCTGTGATCATGTACTTACTAAGCGACAAACTTGTAGCTTGGATGCATGGTGCTGAAGGCCAACACGAGCCACAAACTACTGAGCACATCTTAGCTGAAGAGCTAGAAGTGACAGCTGAAAAGCAATAAAACTCAATCCCCACAGCTAGAGCTGTGGGGATACTTATAGCTTAATAGGCTACTAGTTAATAGTAGCAAAGTCACATACACTCCCCTTTCTGCCATTAATCTTTCCGATATTACTTTCTAATTCGAAACATTAACTCAAGAACGCTTCCATACAATGGCAAAACTCCTATTTAAAAACTCTCAATTTCTGAACTTCGTTTAATCATAAACTTGAGATACCAGCCCTTAACAATCAGCATAAAAATGTAAACAATTCGATACATTCACTCTAACTTTATTTGGCGAAAACAAAACGAATAAAATACAAAAAAGCTTATAAATATCAGTTCATTAAATATTTATTAACGGCGCTTTATTTACTCTTTTTAATCTTTATTTTTACTATTTTCACTTCACATGATGAAATTAAAACCATTGTCTCATTAAATTTACAAAAGGGACTTTGGCTAAATAACG
Source organism: Pseudoalteromonas sp. S2721 (assembly GCF_005887425.1). NCBI lineage: Bacteria > Pseudomonadati > Pseudomonadota > Gammaproteobacteria > Alteromonadales > Pseudoalteromonadaceae > Pseudoalteromonas > Pseudoalteromonas sp. S2721. The sequence goes on along the minus strand of NZ_PNCZ01000012.1, from coordinate 46,337 downwards.
CTGTGATCTTCCCCAAATTGAATTTCTGGTTAATCATCCGCTCATTACATAACAATAATTCTTTTTAGCGCAGTGCTTATAATTGCGGGAGTAATGACAATGAGCGAAGTAAATAATCCGTTAGGCCTAATGGGCATTGAATTCACTGAATACGCAACACCAGATGCAGATTATATGGACAAAGTATTTACTGATTTTGGCTTCTCAAAGCTAAAAAAATTCAAAGGTAAAGACATTGTTTACTATAACCAGCATGACATTCATTTCTTACTAAACAATGAGCGTGAAGGTTTCTCTGCTGAATTTGCTAAAAGCCACGGCCCGGCAATCTGTTCTATGGGTTGGCGTGTAGAGAATGCACAAAAAGCATTCGAGGTTGCTGTTGAGCGCGGTGCAAAACCTGCGACAGACTCAACTCACAAAAACTTACCATACCCTGCTATTTACGGTATCGGCGACAGCTTAATTTATTTCATCGAGCAATTTGGCGACAAAGGTTCTATCTATGAGTCAGATTTTGAAGATTTAAGCGAGCAAAACATTGTTGAAGACAAAGGCTTCATCCGTATCGACCATTTAACCAATAACGTTTATAAAGGCACGATGGAAACATGGGCTAACTTCTATAAAGACGTATTTGGTTTTACTGAAGTTCGTTACTTTGACATTAAAGGTCAAAAAACAGCGTTATTATCTTACGCACTAAAATCGCCGTGCGGCACTTTCTCGATTCCAATCAATGAAGGTAAAGATAACAACAACAACCAAATCGATGAGTACTTAAATGAGTACAATGGTCCGGGTGTACAGCATTTAGCATTCCTAACGAATGACCTAGTAAGTTCACTTGATAAGCTTGACCAATCAACGATTGCGACACTAGATATCATCCCAGAGTACTACGACACCATTTTTGACCGTGTGCCTTGGGTTAAAGAAGATAAAGAGAAGATCCGTAAGCATCAGATCCTAGTAGATAGCCAAAGCGAAAACTGTTATCTACTGCAAATTTTCTCGAAGAACCTATTTGGTCCTATCTTCATCGAGATGATCCAACGTGTAGATGACGGCGGTTTTGGTGAAGGTAACTTCCAAGCCCTTTTCGAGTCAATCGAACGTGATCAAGAGCGTCGTGGTGTAATCTAAACCGCCATATTGCGCTTAAAAAGCAGCGTTTAACACGCTGCTTTTTGTCGTTTTAAATTCTGTTTTAAACTAACTGTTTAAATTGCGTTGATTGCCTCCATATAGATAACTAATAAATCAGCGCGAACCAATAAGGAAAGAGTATGAGCCTAATTAACGAAACCCACGATATTAATCTAAAAAGCTGGGTTGCATCTGCTAACGAAGCGAACTGTGACTTCCCAATTCAAAACCTTCCTTTTGCAGAAGTACGTCGTAAAAATTCAGATGAAGCGTTCCGTGGCGCTGTAGCTATTGGTGATCAAGTTATCGACTTAGCAAAAGTAAATGAACTTGGTTTATTCTCTGGTGATGCACAGATTGCCGTTAAAGCTGCAAGCCAAGCTACACTCAATGAATTTATGGGTCTTGGTCAGCAGTATTGGTCTGCACTGCGTCTAGCGTTATCAAAAGCACTTCGTGAAGGTGCCAGTGAGCAAGCGCAATTAAGCGAAGCGCTTATCGCTCAAGCTGACATCGAATTTTCACTACCGTGCCGTATTGGTGATTACACTGACTTTTATACCTCTATTTACCACGCAACAGCAGTAGGTAGTCTATTCCGCCCTGATAACCCACTTCTACCTAACTACAAATGGGTACCAATTGGTTATCACGGCCGTTCATCGTCAATTGATGTATCTGGTCAAACGTTCCACCGCCCTAACGGTCAAACTAAAGCGCCAGATGCAGAAGTACCATCATTCGGCCCGTGTAAACGCCTAGACTACGAACTTGAGTTAGGTATTTACCTTGGTAAAGGTAATGAATTAGGCGATGCGATTGCCATCGAAAATGCTGAAAACCACGTATTTGGATTCTGTGTATTTAATGACTGGTCTGCACGTGATTTACAAGCGTGGGAATACCAGCCGCTTGGTCCATTCCTTGCGAAAAACTTCGCTTCGACAGTATCACCTTGGATTGTTACGACAGAAGCACTGGCACCATTTAGAACAAACTGGACACGTGACGAAAACGATCCACAACCAATGGACTATTTAGAGTCAGCTCATAACCGTGAGCTTGGTGCATTCGATATCAAAATGGATGTGCAAATTGAAACTGAAAAGATGCGTGCAGCCGGCGAAGCACCAACACAAGTATCTAAATCAAGCTTCAAGCACTCTTACTGGACAGTTGCGCAAATGGTGACTCACCACACTGTAAATGGCTGTAACTTTCAACCAGGCGATATGTTAGGTTCGGGTACGCAATCAGGCCCTGAGCACGAAGAAGCAGGTTCATTATTAGAGCTTTCTCGCGGTGGTAAAGAAAAGATCACCCTTGCTAATGGTGAGCAGCGTGCTTTCTTAGAAGACGGCGACAACGTAATTATGCGTGGTTGGTGCGAAAAAGACGGTTTTGCACGAATTGGTTTTGGTTCAGTTGAAGGAACCGTGCTACCTGCTAAATAAAAGTAACTCACTATTTTTATTTCCAGAACAAGTGTTAAGGGCATTTTTTGCCCTTTTTTTTGTGCTTTTTCAGCTGAGTTACAATTTTTTGCTGGCTTTTTTAACTGAGGTTGCTATCTTAACTCGGTTATTAGTTAAATTTTGTACGCCATGTTAGTTAAACTTAAGTCTTTTTATCGCACGTTTTTTCCAGCTCGACAGCTGTTGATCCGTCAAAATGGCGAAGTAAAACACTTGGTATTAGCGCCTTGGCTACAATTGACGACCTTAATGGTTATTTTAATAGCCATTGCTTGGCTTAGTATCTCAACACTTCAAATCATTTCACAAGCAGACAAGATAACCAGCATTGAGCAAAAACAGGTTACCAAGCAGCAAGAGTGGAAAAAGCAGCACTTTCAACAGCAAGCTGCCTATGAAAAACAATTAGAGCAACTAGCAATTCTTGAGCAAAAACAAGCGCTATTGCAAAGCATGATTGAATCACTACCAGAATCGATGAACAAACCCACCTTGCCAAACGATGCTGAACCTCTACTTTTACCGATTAAAGAAAATGCTGAAGATTTTCATGCTCCTTTAGAAGATGAGCAGCAACCAAAACAAGTAAAACACTTAGAAAGTATGACTGAGCGTTTAGCACGTCTTGATGCGGCTTATAATCGTAGTTTCGTAGTGCTAGATGAACAAATCAAATTACGCCATCAAGAAATTGTTGCCATGCTCGAAGGGGCTGGTCTTGATAGCAGTCTAGCCAATACCTCAATACTTGAAAGCTCAGACACAGCCCAGGGTGGCCCGTTAGACTTGTTTGACGAATCAAGAATTCCTGCTGAATTTTTAGCAATTGCCGACAACTTACTAGCGTTAAACAACCTAGAAAACTTGCTGAGTGAGTTACCACAAACACTCCCTGCTGCTGACTACTATATTTCTAGCAGTTTTGGCCTACGCAAAGACCCAATGAATGGCCGCCGTGCTTTTCATAAAGGGGTTGATTTAGCAGGTTGGCATAAAACCGAAATTTTTGCTCCAGCCGATGGCACCGTACTTCGTGCAGGTCGTAATGGCGGCTATGGCAACTTTATCGAACTACAACACAAAAATGGCTTCGTTACTCGCTTCGGCCACCTTAATAAAATTAAGGTTAAAAAAGGCCAAACAGTAACTAAAGATGATGTCATCGGTTTAATGGGTAGTACTGGCCGTAGTACCAGTACCCACCTACATTACGAAGTTTTAGTGAATGGCAAACATGTCAATCCAGTTAAAATAACAAAGGCGCTTTCTCGTGTTCGGTAAAAAAAAACAATCAACAGCTAGTTCGTCTGGCTCATCATTAAAAAGAACCAACCATACTCCTTCTATTATTTCTGAAGACGTACGCTTAACAGGTAGCCTTACCAGCCAAGGTGAGGTTCAACTTGATGGTCGTATCGAAGGCGACTTACATGTTAAACACTTAGTGATTGGTCACACAGGTATGATTGAAGGTGTTATCGAAGCAGACAGTGTGGTCGTAAAAGGTAAAATCATTGGTTCACTCATTGCCAACAAAGTGACAATTGAAAGTACTGCTGAAGTCCATGGTGATGTATTTCACGACACTTTAAGTATTGAAGCCGGAGCTATCATTGAAGGCAGCTTAAAACATCGTCACGAAGAAGATAATGTGGCGCCTATTAAGCCTGAAGAACAAACGAGTACTTCAATATTGGCTGATGATGACAACGACTTGTCGTTTGTAAACAAACAAGCCGCTGATAAGTCTTAACGTTTTTTGGCGGTTACATACATAGTAATATCCGCGGTGAAGACAAGTTCATCGCGGCTATTGTAAACCTTAACGGGCACAAGCAAATCCTGCTTTTCTAGCCACTCACTCGGCACGTCTATCTGTGCAACTGCACGCATGTCTGTATCAATTTTTGCTAGGTAGTTCACTGTCATGCCTTTTGGGATCCAGCGATGCGTTTTTGCCGGCACAGTTGCATCAACCATTAAGCCAGCACAAAGCTCTGCCACATTGCACTGTGCAATTGCATGGATGGTACCAATGTGATTATGGATTGCGCGGCGATTTTTAACAATTGCACTGCAATGCCCAGCAGTCAAATTTGTGATCAATGGCTTTATAGACCCAAAGTAAGGTGCTTTAAAGCACACGGCTTTACTAAACAACCAGTTACCTTTCGGCAATGACTGACACTTAGTCCAAATTTTTAATAATGATGATGGTGAGCTCACGACGTTTATCCATTATTTTTATGATGTAAGATAAAAAACTAACACATCAGACCAGATAGCGAAATGGAAATTTTTTGTAAGCAGTTTTAATGATTACGTATGTATTACACTTTTAGCCAAGTGAACGCTTTTCTTTTCCTTTAGGGGCACATAAAATACCGTTTTAAAGGAGAGCGAATGCAGTCACGCCAGCACAAAAACCTCAGCTTACTATTTATTCTTGGCCTTCTGGTTATCTTTAGCCCGTTAGCAATAGATATTTACTTACCCGCATTTCCGACCATTGCAGAACAATTCAGCGCTTCAGAAAAGCAAATTCAGCAAACCGTCGCTATTTTTATGCTTACCGTCGGGCTTGGACAGCTCATTGCAGGGCCATTAGCAGATAAGTTTGGTCGTAAGCCTGTGGCAATCACCGGTGTGACAATTTATGGTTTAGCGGCGTTTGGCGCGTATCTGGCACCTGATTTTGCAAGCCTGATGATTGCAAGAGCACTGCAAGGTTTGGGGGCCTGTGCCACATTTGTAGTAGCGTTTGCCATTGTAAGAGATAGATTTGGTAGTGAACGCAGCGGCCAAATTATTACTTATCTTAATGGTATCGTTTGCTTTATCCCTGCCCTCGCGCCAATTTTAGGCGCTTGGCTCACAGTACAGTTTGGCTGGCGCATGAACTTTTTATTCATGGCTGTATTTGCACTCATTGGTTTATTCATAACCATGTTAATGTATAAAGAAACCCGCCCTGCAGATAGTGTATATAGTGGTCATATTCTTGACTTACGCCGTTTTATGCCAATTATCAGCACGCCATTGTTTCTATTTCATAGCTTAATTTGCTTGGTAACTATGTCGGCTATTTTAGTCTTCGTTACGCTAGCACCTGGCTGGCTTATTACTGAATTAGGTGGCAGCGTTACCGACTTTACTTTCTGGTTTACCTGTAATGCGGTATTGAGCATTGTTGCAAGCTTTATAATGCCACTGTACATCAAACGTCAACCAAAGCGCGCGTTAAAAGCAGGACTCCTGCTGCTTGTAATCGCAGGAGCCTTAATGTTAGCCTTTAGCCAACAACGTACTGCGCTTGCGTTGATGTTTCCGATGTTTATTGCTGCGTTTGGTTTTGCACTGACACTTGGCTCATCAGCAGGCCGTGCATTAAGTTTGTTCCCTAAACAAGCAGGTACGGCTTCAGCACTTATAGGCTTAATGCAAATGAGTGGCGCAAGTTTATTAGTGTTTATAACGCAATTGTTAAATTTGACTACACCAGTATTAATTGGCGTGCACTTTTTAATGCTCATCCCATTTACCTATTTATTGTTCAAACATAAGCATTTGTCATAAAAAGTTTTATCATACTTTTAGTTATATTGGGTAAATGAGAATCGTTATATTCTATTTACCCGTTTAGACATCCTGTTATTTCCTACCGTTATAATAAGCATCTTTCTAGAATAATTTGTTCCAGTTTTGTGGATTATTTTTCTTGTACCTACTGCCCCATTAAACTATTGTTTACTTGCGTTAACACTTGGTTAACTCAAAAACAGGTTTGGGACACGAATTATGAAAAAGAATAAATTAGCATTAGCACTGATCATCAGTGGACTATGTGCAGCAGGAACTGCAAACGCAGCAAATGATCGTTACATCATCCAAGTCGACAACAATAAAAAAGGCGTAGTTAAAGCCCTCGCTAAAAAGCTTGGTGGTGATATTAAAGTTGATGGTAATGGCTTTATTGCAGCGCAATTTACAGGTCATGACCTTGCAAGTGTAAAAGGCTTACTAAACAACCCTCACATCAAACTGGTTGAAGAAGACCAAAAGCGTGTACCAATGGCGCTTTATAACGATGACGCTGGTAATGCAATGCAGCAGCAATTAACGCCTTACGCAGTTTACCAATCACAAGCTGATCAAGTTACCTTCGATGCAAATGCTGGCATGAAAGTATGTGTAATTGACTCTGGTTTAGATGCTACAAACCCTGATTTTGTATGGGGTAACATCACAGGTGATAATGACAGTGGCACAGGTAACTGGTACGACAATGGTGGCCCACATGGTACTCACGTAGCTGGCACAATTGGTGCAGCAGACAACAATGTTGGTGTGGTTGGTATGGCACCCGGTGTGGCAATGCACATCATCAAAGTATTCAACGCTGAAGGCTGGGGTTACTCTTCAGACTTAGCACACGCAGCAGATTTATGTTCTCAAGCAGGTGCAAATATCATCAGCATGAGCCTTGGTGGCGGTGGTTCAAATAGCACCGAGTCTAACGCATTTGCTAATTTCACAAGCGCTGGCGGTTTAGTCGTTGCTGCAGCGGGTAACGATGGTAACAGCGTACGTTCATACCCTGCAGGTTATCCATCTGTAATGATGGTTGGTGCAAATGATGCGGACAACCAAATTGCAGATTTCTCGCAGTTCCCTAGCTGTACATCTGGCCGCGGTAAACGCTCTACTACAGATGAAACTATCTGTGTTGAAGTAACAGCAGGTGGTGTTGATACACTTTCTACTTACCCTGCAGGTATGGCAACGTCAGCTAGCTTAGCAGCTGATGGCGCAGGCTTTGCTACTTCATCAATGGAAAACTCAGGCAATGCATCAGGCACGGCGTATTACATGGGTACTGCTGAAAGCGTAGATGCTGGCGCAGCGGGCAAAATTTGTATGATTGACCGCGGCAATATCTCGTTCTATGACAAGGTAAATAACTGCGAGAACTCAGGCGGTATCGGGGCTGTTATCATCAATAACGAAGCAGGCATGTTATACGCTACACTAGGCGAAACTAACGATACAATAATTCCAGCTGTCGGTGCGGCACTTGAAGACCGTTCAGCTCTTCTTTCAAGCACAACTATTGATATCGCAATTGGTACTAGTGATTATGGTTTCATGAGCGGTACATCAATGGCAACGCCTGCTGTTTCAGGTATCGCAGCGCTAGTGTGGTCAAATCACCCTGAGTGTACGGGTACAGAAATCCGTGATGCACTAAAAGCAACGGCAGAAGATCAAGGTGCTTCTGGTCACGATGTTTACTTCGGTCACGGTATTGTTAAAGCAGCTGACGCAGATGCATACCTAACAGCCAATGGCTGTGCAGGTGGTGGCGATAATGGCGGTGGCACAACACCAGGTGGTGATGATATTAGTCTTTCTACTTCAGGTTATAAGTCAAAAGGCACTAAATACATTGATTTAAGCTGGAGTGGCGCTGCTACAAGCACTGTAGATGTTTACCGTAATGGTAGCAAAGTAGGCTCAGTGGCAAACACTAACAGTTATACTGACACTATCACAACAAAAGGTGGTGGCACTTACACTTACCAAGTATGTGAAGCACAAAGCACAACTGTTTGTTCAAACAACAGCACTGTGACGTTCTAATACTTCCCCAACCCAAATTAGCGGGCATTGATTGCCCGCTTTTTCTTTTTCTAGAAGCTTGTTAAAATCAACTACCTAGCTTTTTATCTTTGTGCCGATGATCAATCCAGAATTTCTACTGTCGTTTTTAGGCGCCAGCTTTTTAATTGCCGTAGCTCCCGGCCCTTCTAATGCATTTTTAATGGCACAAACCTTTGCCAATGGCCGTAAAGCCGGAATGCAAAGTGCCTTTGGTTTTGCCTTAGGTGGTGTGGTGCATACTTTTTTTGCGGTGGTGGGTTTAACAGCAATCTTAAAAGCGTCGACTGTTGCTTATACCACGGTGCAGTATTTAGGTGCGGCGTACCTGTGCTATTTGGGCGTAATGACGTTAAAGGACACCTTCACACAGCCTGAATCAGACTGCGACGAAAAACCTCATGTACGTACCAGTAAAAAGCAAAATGTGATGTTTCAAGCAATGATGACCGAGGTACTCAATCCTAAAGTCGCCTTATTCTTTATTGCGTTTATTCCGCAGTTCGTCGATCCGAGCTTATCTTCAACGACCTTTCAGCTCGCTTTTTTTGGCTTACTCTACCCACTTTTTGCTTTTCCGATCGACTGCACGTATATTTATTTCGGCGATAAGATAGCCAGTTATTTTCGTGAGCACCCACAAACCCAAATTTGGATTGATCGGATCACGGGGCTGGTGTTTATTGCACTAGCAATTAACCTATTGATATAAGAGCACTTATGGAACAAAAACAACAAGCCTTACCAGCCAAAAAGAATATTGCCCTCGTAGCCCATGATGGTAAAAAAGCTGCCCTTCAGGCGTGGTGTGAAAAACACCAAGACATTTTAAGTAAGCACACGCTATACGGTACGGGTACAACCGGTCATTTAATCGAGCGTACAACAGGGCTTGAAGTGATTAAGCTGCTAAGCGGCCCTATGGGGGGCGATCAACAACTTGGTGCTAAAATTGCTGAACATGAAGTGCACATGCTGGTGTTTTTCTGGGATCCACTTGCATCGCAGCCACACGACCCAGATGTAAAAGCATTACTGCGTTTAGCTGCGGTTTGGAATATTCCTGTTGCCTGTAATGAAGTCAGTGCCGATATGCTATTAAGCTCACCTATGATGGAAACTGAGTTGTGCCGCACGTTGCCAGATTACGAAAAATACCTCGCAACGCGCCAAGTGACTCTTTAGTTCTATAAGTCGATATATCAAAGTGGGGGCTATTAGCTATAAAGCTTGTGCGCCCACTTAGTTAAACCTGCAGTAACACTACCAAAGTGATCGCCGTTCAGCATTGCAATATCACCTAAATGGGCTTTTAACGCAGCCTTGATAAGCGGTGATTGTGCACTACCGCCCGTTAGGTAAATAACATCAGGCGTTGTGCCTGCTTCTTGAATCGCTTGTTTAGCTAGGCTTACTATCTGGCTTATCGAATCATCAACGGCTAAAGCGAGATCTTTTAGCGTTAAGCACTGCGTTAAGTCTGAATCTAAGAAGCGTAAATCTGTAGTAAATTCATTCGCTGACGAGAGCGCAATTTTTGCCGCCTCGCCTTGCTGCACTAATTGATGACCTTGCTTATTTTGCTGCAATTGAATTAAGCGTTTAAAAAGCGCAGGCTCTTTGACTTCACGAAGTTGAGTCAGTAACTCACGATGATGGGCATCGCTATAAAACTGACTTTGCAGATTTACATCATTGATTTTACAAGCTTGCCAAAACGGTTGATTCGGCAGTGGAAGTCCCGATTTAAACTCAGTGCCTAAACCTAGTAATGGCATTAAACCATGAAAGCTCAGCGCAATATCTAAATCATTTCCACCCACACGCTTACCACTGTGAGCTAAAAAGTCATTGTCACGGCACTGTTTTTCACGAAAGCTCGGCCCCATTTGTACAAATGAGCAATCGCTAGTCCCCCCGCCAATATCGACAACCAACACTTTTTGGTCTTGCTGCAATGAGGTTTCATAATCAATCCCCGCCGCTAACGGCTCATATAAAAATGAGACCTCTTTAAAGCCTGCGCGTTTTGCTGCTCGCTCTAATATGCCGAGCGCTTGTTGATTAGACTCTTCACCACCGACTGATTGAAAGTTTACCGGTCGTCCAATTACCGTTTCTGTTAATGTGTCTTGCAAAGATTGCTCGGCGCGTTGTTTAATTTTTAAAATCATCGCCGTGGCAATGTCTTCAAAGAAGTTTATTTGCCCTTGCTTTAAGCCTACTGCACCAAAGAATGACTTAGGTGATTTTACAAAGTAACCTTCTTCAGGAAATTGCACATACTCGCTAATTGCTTCGCGACCTATAAATAAGGTCTCATCACCAGCTTGAATATCGAGGTCAGATTTAATCCGAGGAATGGTATTTAAAAGCGCTTGTCGCTCAGTTTTAAAATCCTGCTCAAACGGGCTACCTGTCAGATGTTTTGTGACAAAATCGACAACTAATGCACTGTGATGAGTATAAAGTGTTGAGGGTAAATACTGTTTGCCTTGCTCAAGGGGTACTAAAGAGACTTGTTGCTCATTATCCATTACACCGATTGCACAATTTGAGCTACCGTAATCAAAGCCAGCAAACATTCTAACACCTATACATCAATAAAAAGGCCGCGAAATTTACCATAGTCGCAGCCATTTTTGAATGACGCTATGGCGTTTCATGCAAAAAGCTTGCAAAACGTGGTAAGCCATTTTTAGTAAAGCCATGATATTTGTAGGTAATGGTACTACCTATCGCAGGGGGTGATGATCTTTGTTGATCGGTAAACCCCGAGCCAATTTTAAATTCGGTCCCATCACTGCTGCGCACTTTAAGTGCACCAAGCATATTTTTAAACTTACCTTTTCCTGCGATATAACCGATTACAACCGCTTCAGCGTCAAAATAAGGCTTTAACTTTAACAATGCATCACTACGCCCTGTACTGTGCTTAGCTGAGGCTAAATGCAGCATGACGCCCTCAGCACCTTGTGCGACTAGCTCATCCATAAACAAACTAAGTTGCTTGTTATCGTTAAAATGTTTTTGCTCAACAGCTTTAATATGCTCAATTTTCAGCTGGTTTACTAACCTTGAATAGTTTTCATAGCGCTGACTAAACGACTTTGCGGCATCAGGCATATCAAATATCATGTAACTGACGGTTTGCCATTCAGACTCTACAGGTGTGACTTTTCGAACAATCCCGCTCACATTGGCAAAGTCTTGGCGCTTAGTCCAAAGCTCTCCATCAAGCCAAACATCTGGCAGCGGCGCGGTAAACCACTTTGGCGCATAAATTAGGTTACCATTTCGGGTTACTTATTGACTCCCAGTCCAAATAGCTCGCACGCCATCATATTTTTCACTAACTAAATAGTCAGATACATTTACCTTTTCGGCTTGATAGACGTTTGCTAAAAGGACTGAAGGAGCTTGTTGCGCCTCGGCTGAAAAGCCTATAAATAAAGTGATTGCGCACAAAAGCGCACGAGTGAATTTAACCATCATTGCTTCCTTGCAAATTTGTGAGTTTTAAAGTGGCTATTCCTGCTTAATCATAACCACTTAACAATAGCTGTTTTGTGATTGCCAGCTAATTATAGTTTAGTTTGTAGCCATTTGAAAAATTCGTTCAAATCAGCAAACACGCCTGCCGCTTTACTAAAATCATGCTCTAACGTGAAATGATTAGGCACAGCAAACACAGCAACACCGGCATTGCTCGCAGCGGTGACACCGGTATAAGTATCTTCAACTGCTACGGCTTCATTAGCTGTAATATTTAACGTATCAAGAGCTAGTTGATAAGGGTCACCAGCAGGTTTAGGATTGTTAACATCATCTTTGGTAACCACACAATCAAACCAATCAAAAATGCCATAGCCTTTTAAAATAGGATAGGCTTCATTTTTTGCACTGCCAGTTACTAAAGCCATTTTTAAACCACTGGCTTTTACTTGCTCTAGCACTTCTCTAGCGCAAGGCATATAGGCGGGTAAATGAGTACTAACAAAATGGCCAAATGCCGCGTACTTATCATCCGTTAACTGCTCTGGATTGATACTAAGCCCATAACTTTCAACAACCTCCTTTGCGGCTTCAAATGTTGGTCTGCCAGAAAAGCGCTTACAAAAAGTAGCTTCATCATACTGCACACCAAAAGGAGCTAATAAATCATTCCAAATATTAAAATGCACACTTTCAGAGTCCACTAAAGTGCCATCCATATCAAACAATACTGCTTTTAAAGTCATCCTCATTCCTTCAAAGTAAAAAGGTGCCATAGGCACCTTTAAATATGATTATTCTGTTAAGCCCGCAGGTGGCTCAGCAAACGCTTCCTCGCCGGTTTCTACATCAACCAGCTCGTAGCCACGTTGCTTTCTTACCACTTTTAAAACCGGCTTAGAAAACGCTGTTTTTAAACGATCTGCATCTGCTTCAAGTTCTTCGACTGTATTACCAAATGGTGCGGCACCGGTTTCTGACCAGTTAGTCACTTTACCATTTAAGTTATATTCAACTTCATGAATTTGATATTGTGCCGCTTCATCTTTTGTTGCTTCACAAAAAATGACACGGTAGTTCCAAAATCCAGCCATAGCTATTCTCTTTCTCTTTAATTAATCCTGCCACTTTAGCAGTTACCAACGCGATTATAAACAAAAAAACCCGCTATACAGCGGGTTTTAATAGGACTTATTTTTCAGCTTAGAAGAAGCTTACTTTAAACTCAGCACCGATGTAACGCTCTTCGTTCACCATTGCTGTGTTGTTATTGAAGTCGATAGCACCGATTGATTGCTGCTCATCGAACATGTTACGAACGAATGCTGATACTTCATATTCGTTGTCGCCTTGTGCCCAAGCATAGCCTGCACGTAAACCAACTTCAGTTAAAGGCTTGCCTTCAAACTCAACTGACTCGTATAAGAAGTAGTTGATTTCACTGCGGTAAGACACGTCAGCGTAAGTGAAGAATTCACCATCAGCTACTTCGCGGCTATAACGTAATGTAAGGTTAGAGATCCACTCAGGTGCGTGCGGTAAGCTGTTACCGTCAAGAACAGCTTGACCTGCGCTGTTTAATGAGTTTGTTACAGTACACTGCGCACATACGTCAACAGCTAAGTCTTTATCTTTAAGCTCAGTGTTGTTGTAGCTTAAGTTAAATGTAGCATTTAGGTTGTCAGTTAATACCCACTCAGTGTCTAACTCAAAACCGTAACCAGTTGTCTTATCAGCATTAACTAAACGGTTGAAGTTTGCACCACCGCCTACAGCTGTTAATTGTTGGTCATCCATTGTGTAGTAGAACACAGTTGCGTTTACACGACCTTGACCGTCAAGTACGTCTGATTTGATACCTGTTTCGAATGACGTCACAGTTTCAGACTCAGCAACAGTAACTTCATCACCGAATAAGATACGACCTTGGATACTTGGTGCACGGAAGCTGTTAGCAACACGCGCGTACCAGTTTACGTCATCGTTGATCTTGTAGTTAGCAGATAAATCCCAGCTAACGTGGTCGTCACTTGGGTTTTCTGTTAGGAATAACGCACCGCCACCTGCTGGGCTTAAAGTACGGTTTGCAGAGAATTCTTTTTCGTCATCTGAGTAACGTAGTCCTGCAGTGATTTTTAAATCATCTGTGATTGTGTAATCTAATGAACCGAATACCGCCCATGCTTTAGTATCTTGCTGCTGGATAACATAGCCGTTTAACTCACCCGGTGTTGAACCGTATGTATCGTAGCTGAAGTTTTCGATTGTTAACGCTTCGTCAAAGTAGAATACACCTACTTGGAAGTTTACGTCGCCAGCATAGTTGCTAGATAAACGAAGTTCTTGCGTATATTGGTCTTGATCTGGAATGCCGTCAGCACTTTCAGAGTAGAATGGGATAAAACCAGGGCCCATATCTGGTAAGTAGCTTGCACCGTAACCACCGTCGATGTCAGCGCGAGAATAGATTTCAGCACTTTCCCATGCAGAGATTGACGTAAGAGTTAAATCATTGATATCCCACTCAAGCTTTAAGCTTGCGCCTTGAGATTCAACTTGCTGTGTCGCACGAGAAGCCGCATCGTGGTAAACCACATCGTGCTCAAAATTATCTACTAAGTCATTTGTACCCGCTTTAATAGCGTTACCACGGAATGCGATTGGCTTACCGTCCATATCACGAACGTGGTAGTTGAAAAGACCTGTGAAATCGTCACCTTCGTATAAAAACTGAATACGTGCCGCTTTTTCAGTGTAACCACCTAAAACGTCATCTTGTTCAAAACCTGGTGCACGATTATCAATATAATCGTCTTTTTCTTGCCAAAGTACGGAAACACGCGTTGATAAACGGTCTGTTAAGCCACCGCCAACAGCACCTTCAAAGTCAACTGCGCCACGGCTACCGTAAGATACTGAACCATAGCCTTCAAATTCTTGTGATGGTTTAACTGTATCAAATTTAACAAGGCCAGCCGGTGTATTACGACCGAATAAAGTACCTTGTGGGCCACGTAGAACTTCTACACGTGCTACGTCAAATACAGGGAAACCTTTTAAGATTGCGTTCTCTTGAACAACTTCGTCTACAACTAACGAAACTGGTTGAGAAGCATTTAGGTCAAAGTCAGTGTTACCTAGACCACGAACATAAAAGCGTGGGAAAGAACGACCAAACGAAGATTCGATTGATAAGCTTGGGATCTTCGCGTTCATAAAACGAATATCCATACCAGCTGAGCTGTAAGCGTCTAAGTTGTCACCTTGTAATGCAGATACAGCAACAGGTACTTCCTGAGCATTTTCTACACGTTTACGTGCGGTGATTTGAATAACTTCTAGTTGGTTGTTTTTTGCTGCTGGCGCTTCGTCTGCAGCAAGAGTTGAAAATGAAGTACCTGCTACGGCAGAGAACAACGTTGCATTGATAAGTGTTGCTAACGTAGATCTTTTCATTGCTTTCATGTCGGGTTTTAACCTTTTTTATGCACTCTTATTCAACGGTGATGATGTTGCGTCAATTCATTTGACGGGCTCGGCCAATTTTTCGCGCCTTGTAATAAGCTGCGCGGACCTCTAAATCGAGAGTGCAAAACGAAGTGAAGAGGCTGAACGAACGCTGACGATTATAACACTTTATGACACTTTTACTGCATTAAAAGTTAGAAATATACAAATTTTTTACAACAATTAGCGGCAACATCGGCGCATTTAGAAGATTTTATGCAATTATTTTTCAATAAAGCGGACATATGTCCTGTGCATCTAATTGCAACAATGTGTAGACATTATGTACAAATGAGAGCCACTTTCATTTGCTCCTTTTTCAGTAACTAATCGGTAACTCGTGCGAATTCTGGGTTAGCTAATTCGCATTCATGCTCATTTAATAAGCCTAACACTGCTAAATTTAATTCTTCGATTACTTCCATATAAAATGCAAAGTCGACGGTCTCTACGTAGCTTAGTACATCCACTTGTAAAGCCCAAGGCGTAAAGCCTTTAAAGCGAACCCGACACGGTTCAAAGGCGATATGCTTATGTTGTTCTAATAACTCTCTTAGGGCCTGCATAAACGACATAAGATTTTGTTGCTTGGTGTTGGCACTGAGCATCAGTTTAGGTCGATAAGAAATTCGCTCTCGTTCAGAGACGTTCTCAAGCTGCATATCAACAAACTTAGCATTTGCTACATAAATGACAGAGCGGTCAAGGGTTCGGATACGCGTGGCTCTTAAGCCTATTTCTTCCACAGTCCCCAACTGACTGCCAAATTTACATAGATTACCTATTTTTACCGGCGCAGAAATATAAAGGGTGATTGCAGCAATGATATTCTCAACAGTTTTTTGCGCTGCAAGGGCAATAGCAAGCCCACCAATGCCTAAGCCAGCTAACAAGGTAGTAGCATTAAAGCCTAAATTTTCAAACCACATAAATAGCAATGAAATGACAATCAGAGTTTTTGCTACATTGCTTATAGGTCGTAATAAGAAAATCGCTTGTGGCTTATCTTGTTTAATAAAACGCTGGCTTAATCTGTGTTTGGCAAGATCCACAGCACGTAAACAAATCCAACCCCACGCAATTAATAACACAGTTGCGCCATGGAATAGCGCCATTACAGCAATAGTGACATTTGATTGGTCGTTCAATGAACGCGCCATAAACACAGCAAGTAACAGGCTAATTGGCCCATTAATAAAACCAATAACGTCATTTTCTACAGGTACTTTCAAATGTGCTAGGATAAATGTGATTAAGCGAGTAATGATAATCGCGACTAGCAAAAACAACACAAATGAGAAGGCAAAATAAATCCATTGCCAAAGCATCACCCCCAAAAATTCGATGTCTGGCAGGTTATCATATAGCCATTCACCTACTTTGTTATAACCATACTCTTTGGTGAGTAACGGTATTTGACTTACCGTTGCATTTGATATTTTCCAGATCCGATTATCTGTTTTATCATCAGGTACTAGTTGTAATAAAATTTGTACCTTACCTTGTGATGTACTGATTTCCCCCACCAAATCACGATAGCTAGGCACACTTTCTTTTTGTTTACCTTCAGGCTTATTACTCAAGTTATCAACATCAACCCATAAGGTACGATCCAGTACCACTGATAAATTTTCAGCAAGTTGAATTTTTCCTAATGCTTCAACGTCTTTAGGTAGATTACGATAATCAAGATAATGGCTGGCCAGTTCAAAATCGCGAGCGCGAGCCGCTTTTAAGTAACCCTGCATTGAACTACGTGGCGTTATCCGGTCAAAGGCATCATAGGGCAAGTCATCTTCGAGAGATTCCTGCGCTTTTTCAGCTGTTGCAGGTGTATTGGTTTCTGATTCTTGTTTGACGGGCTTTTGTTCGACTTGTTCTTCCTTGCTGTCTTTATCAATTAAGGATTTAACGGTCACTTCTGGTGTGGTTGTTGCCCATAATGGCGCGTTAAACAACAGTAAAAAACACACTAATAATTTACTAAATTGTAATGAAAACTGGGTATTACAACGGCTCACGCTTTATTCCTTGTTAGATAAACATTAAATCGCTGAAATATTCAGCTAATTAAATTAGAGCATGGTTTGTGTAACTGTACAAAAAATAATTAAAAATCTTTGCAAGTAAGCGCTGAGATGTTAGTTATATAGAGACTAAAGCAAAGGAAAACGATAATGCAGATTTCAAGTTCACTCATTCCTCATTGGTCGTCATTGATGATCCATGGCGCCATTGCCATCGTTTTTGGCTTGTGTGGTTGGTTTGCCCCAGAAGCTTCACTAGCGATTCTGATGTTTATTTTCGCCGCTTACTTTTTTGTCGATGGTGCCATTAGGACTTGGTTAGCTATTGCTTCAAAAAATGAAAACCCACTTTGGTGGATGCTATTAGTGGGTGGTTTGATTTCAATTGCTGCTGCACTTGTAACCCTGTTTGCTCCCAACGTAACAGCTATCTTAATGCTCTACTTTATTGCCGCATGGGCCATTGCTATCGGTGTAATTGAAATATTGATTGCGAGTAAACTACGTAAAGAGATCAGTAATGAGTGGCTGCTAATTGGTAGCGGTATTATTTCAATAATCTTTGGTGGCTACCTGATATTTAACCCAGGCGCAGGCATAATCACCCTCCTGTGGCTAGTAGCAAGCTATGCAATCGTGTTTGGCATAATGATGGTGTTACTTGCTTTGAAGCTGAAAAAACTCAATGAACAAGCATAAAAAAGCGGCTAAGCCGCTTTTTTTATTTTTGGCTGTTACGCCTTGTTAAAGCAATTTCACCATCAATATGAATATCGCGCTGCGGGAATGCGATAGTAATGTTGTTTTCAGCAAATACTTTATAGATGCTAAAACGCAGCTCACTGCGCACTTGGCGAAGCGGTGCTTCTGATTCAGCACATACCCAGAAAATAGCGCTAAAAGTTAAAGAGCTATCAGCAAAGTCATCAAACAATACTGACGATGCAGGTGTTTTTAAAATGGCTGGATGCTCATTAAGAATTTGCTTCATCAGCTTTTCAACCAATACCACATCTGAACCATAAGCAACGCCAACATTTACAAACGAACGAGCATTACGGTCAATTAAGGTCCAGTTAGTTACCGTGTTTTCTAATAAATGGCTATTAGGTACCAGCATATGCACACCATCGTTACGACGGATACGGGTTGAACGGGTATTAATAGTCTCGACAACCCCTTTTGCTGTGCCTACTTCTAAAAAGTCACCAATACGAATTGGCCGCTCCCACATTAATATCCAACCACTAATAAAGTTATTAATAATGTTTTGCGCACCAAAACCAACACCGATAGCAATGGCACCAGAAACAAATGCAAACGCCGTCAGAGGAATATTGAGTACCTCAAGCGAGGTAAACACGAGCACAGCAATAGTAACGACAAGATAAATACGCGTGAACAGGTGAACTGTGTCAGGACCTAGGTTTTTTGCCTGCAATGCTTTTTTAATTAATCGACCAATCCAGGTGACCACAAACCACATTAAAAACAGTACCAAAGGTACTTGAATTACTTTTAGTACAGTAATTTGCACATCATTGTAGGTGAACAAGACAAACGATAATGCAGATTGCAGATCAGCAAGGGTCATAAATTAACATTCCTAGTAAAAATCAGTTTGGTTCAGTTGTGACTAAGTTTAGCACGGCATAATAGGTGAAAACTTGGTAAATACTAAGTTCTTTATGCGCAATATGCGCTAATTATTAACTATTTTAGACTACAGCTGCTATATACATAGAGAGAGCTTGAGGTTTCACAGGCTTTGAATAGCACGAGGAGAACACAATGTCACAAATGACGCTCACACAAAAACTTGCCACTTTACAACCCTTGGTCGATCTAAACTTATTTGAATCAAGTTTAGAGTACCGTAACCGCATCTTAAACTTACTTGCTGAGCAAGAACACTCACTGACTTTAATTAACAAAGAGTTTGGCAACGCTATGCCAGAAAGCTTTGGCTCAGAGAAAAAGTTTGTGTTGGGTTACAACTAACCTATGGTGATTTATTACCAACAAGATTTAAACTGGCAGCTAGTGCCACTTTTTACTTAAGTGAGCCATTAATACACAATTGATGGCTTTTTACGCACATTTATCCCCTCCATCACATTATTTGCGTTCAAATTCCCCATTCAGACGACAAACTTGATTGTTTCTAGCCAAAAATTTGATAAGTTAGAAAAGATTTATCCACATTTTTGGAGCTCTCATGCGTAAGACCTTAGTAGCAACTACGATTGCTAGTGTGCTTTTATTATCTGCTTGTAGTTCACAACAAGCCGACACTCAAACTCAAGTTGAAACTGCCGCTGAAACACAAACAGCTAATGTTGAAAACGTTCTTTTCAAGCCAAGCCCTTTACAATACATGGCCCCTGAGTTTGATAAAATTTCGACCAAAGATTACGAGCCAGCGTTTGAAGCAGGCATCGCACAGCAAAAAGCTGAAATTGCAAAGATTGCAAACAACCCAGAACCAGCAACATTTGAAAATACCCTTGTTGCTATGGAGTACTCTGGTGAGCTATTAGACCGCACGTCAGCGGCATTTTTTAATTTATCGGGTTTAATCTCTAACAGTGAGTACCAACGTATCGCCGCGAAAATGGCGCCGATTATGTCAGCTCACACAGATGATATTTACTTAAACAAAGCTTTATTTGCTCGCGTACAAAGCATTTACGACAACAAAGCGTCTTTAAATGCTGAAGATCAACGTCTTGTTGATTACTACTACAAAAAGTTCGTTAACGCAGGTGCAAAACTAACTGAAGCTGAAAAAGCAAAAATGCGTGAAATCAACGCAGAGCTTGCCAAGCTTTCAACTGAGTTTTCACAAAACATCTTAAAGTCATTCAAAGAAGATGTGATTTTAGTTAAAGATAAAAGTGAATTAGCGGGTTTATCTGAAGGTGAAATTGCAAGCCTTGCAGCTGCTGCCAAAAAAGCAGGTAAAGAAGGTTACATGATCACACTGGTGAACACGACTCGCCAACCTATCTTACAAAGCCTTGAAAACCGCAAGCTTCGTGAAAAGATTTGGACAACGTCTTCAACGCGTGCACAAGCAACAAACAGCCCTATCATCATCAAAGAAACTAAGCTACGTGCAGAAAAAGCGGCATTACTTGGTTATAAAGATTGGGCTTCGTATGTAATGACTAATCGTATGGCGCAAACAACTGAAAATGTTTACGGCATCCTTGATGACTTAGCACCGAAAGCGGTTGCTAAAGCAGAAGCAGAAGCAGAGCAAATCCAACAAGTAATTAAAAAGTCAGGTGAAACGTTTGCACTTCAACCTTGGGACTGGGCGTTTTACGCTGAAAAAGTTCGCCAAGAGAAGTACGACTTAGACCCAGCTTTAGTTAAGCCTTACTTTGAAATGCAGTCAGTGATCCACGACGGTCTATTCTTTGCGATGAATAAACTTTACGGTATTACCTTTAAAGAGCGTAAAGACCTACCGGTTTATCACGAAGACGTCATGGTGTTTGAAGTATTTAACGAAGACGGTAGCGCTATCGGCCTATTCTACATGGACCCTTACGCACGTGAAGGTAAACGTGGTGGTGCCTGGATGAGTGCTTATGTTAGCCAAAGCGGTCTTAAAGACACTATGCCTGTGATCTACAACGCACAGAACATTCCTAAGCCAGCTGAAGGCCAACCTACACTCATGACTTTCTCTGAAGTAACGACTATGTTCCATGAGTTTGGTCACGCTGCACACGGTTTATTCTCTGATGTTAAATACCCAAGCTTAGCGGGTACAGCCACTGCTCGTGACTTTGTTGAGTTCCCTTCACAAGCACACGAAGACTGGAATATTGAACCAACAGTACTGGCAAACTATGCCAAGCACTACAAAACAGGTGAACCAATTCCAAAAGCGCTTTTAAATAAAGTACTTGAGTCACAAAAATTCAACCAAGGCTTTGATACAACTGAGTATTTAGCTGCGGCACTGCTTGATATGGAATGGCACTCATTTGGTGTTGATGCTGACATTACAGACGTTCAAAAGTTTGAACATGATGCATTAGACAAGCACGGTATTGCTTACTACCCAGTACCACCACGCTATAAGTCTTGCTACTTCAGCCACACCTTTGCCGGTGGTTACTCAGCGGGTTATTACGCTTACCTTTGGACTGAAGTATTCGCAGCAGATGCGTTTGCACACATGACCGAAGAAGGTGGCTTAACACGTGAAAACGGTGATAATTTCCGTAAAGAGATTTTATCAAAAGGTAACAGCCGCGACTTAATGCAAAGCTACATTGAGTTCCGTGGTCAAAAACCAACAACAGACGCACTATTAAAGCGTCGTGGTTTAGTTGAATAATCACACTGTTGTTTAGAGTATGAGGGGCAACCCTCATACTTTTTAAGTATCAATTAAATTTTCACCCCGCTTTTATTCCTATTCACCTCAAAGTCGTTGTCAGTTAACTCGTTTTTGCTAATCTCAAAGAAAAACACGAGCTCACACATGAAAAACGCTTTACTTTTAGGACTTTGCTCAGCATTAGCTGCATGTTCATCAACCCCAGATGAGCGTGCCGATATCGTGATAGAAAACGCCCAAATTATTGATATGCAAACTGGGGCTATCGCAACACAGCAATCTCTTGCCATTCGCGATGGAATTATCATTAAACGTAGCGATAAACCTTTAAGTAGCCACTATCAAAGCTCAACATTGATTGATGCCAAAGGTCAGTATGTCATGCCTGGTCTATGGGATATGCATGTTCATTTTGGCGGTGGTGATGAGCTTATTGAAGAGAATAAACAGCTCTTGCCACTGTATTTAGCTTACGGCGTAACGACTGTTCGTGATGCTGCGGCTGATTTAAGTGAATCTGTACTTAGCTGGCGAGAACAAGTAAAACAAGGTCAGTTAGTGGGGCCAACTATTTTCACCTCAGGCCCGAAATTAGAAGGTAAAGGGTCTATTTGGCCTGGTGATTTAGAAGTAGAAACGACTGAAGAAATGCATGCTGCAATGGATCTGTTAGACAGCATGGACGTTGATTTTATCAAAATTACCGACAGCGCTCTAACGCCTGAGCTTTATCTAAAGGCAGTAAAAGAGGTTAAAAAACGGGGTTACCAAATTTCAGGTCATATTCCATTTTCATTGTCTGTGACTGATGTCTCCAAGGCGGGGCTTGATGCTATTGAGCATATGACCTATATGCTTAAAGCTGCGGCTAAAAACGAAGCGGATATTTCTGCAAAGGTTGCCTCAAAAGAGCTGAGTTATCGCACTGCACTGCCCATTATCACCGCGCAGTTTGATGAACCAACAGCCATTGAGAAGTTTACGGTTCTTGCTAACAACGACACCGCCGTGGTGCCAACCTTGATTGGTGGCAAAATAACGGCTTACATTGATGAAGATAATCATCAGGACGATGCCTATTTAGATTATTTAGGTAAGGGTTTAAAAGCGACTTATCAATGGCGAGTTGATAGAGCTAACAAAGACACCCCTGCACAAATTAAACAGCGCAAAGAGCGTTTTATTAAAACCGCACAGTTACTCCCTATCGCCCAACAAGCAGGTGTGAGCATTATTGCAGGCACAGATGCAGGCTTTTTAAATTCGTATATTTATCCGGGGCTTTCTTTACACCAAGAACTGAGTATTTTTACTGAATATGGCCTAACACCACTGCAAACGCTGCAAGCTGCGACACTTGCGGGGCCTAAATTTTTAAATAAACAACAGCAATACGGTGCCCTTAGTGAAGGCAAAGTAGCGGATCTCATTTTGCTTTCAAAAAACCCGCTTATTGATATTCGTAATACACAAACGCTAAAGGGTGTTGTCTCGCACAGCACGTTTTACGATAGCAACGCACTTGAGCTTTTAAAGCAACAAGCCAAAGCCTTTGTTGCCAGCCAACCCTAACCCCCCATTGCCCATGACCGCGTATTATCCGTCATGGGCAATTTTAATTTTCAGCCATCTCATATACACTGCCCTTTTTGCACATAACTCGAATAACATGACCTACTTATTTGCTGTAACCCTGCTTTGGGCCTTTTCGTTTAGTCTTATTGGTGTCTATTTAGCAGGCCAAGTGGATGCATGGTTTAGTGTATTAATGCGTATTGGCTTGGCAACTTGCGTATTTTTGCCCTTTTTACACTGGCGTAAAACTCCTAAAGCCTTAGCCCTAAAGCTCATGGCAATTGGCGCAGTACAACTTGGTGTGATGTACAGCTTCTATTACCATTCGTTTTTGTACCTTAGCGTGCCCGAGGTACTGCTATTCACGGTAATGACGCCACTTTACATCACTTTGTTAAACGATTTGCTTGAAAAACGTTTTAATGCCAAGTTTTTATTCGCCGCATTACTGGCTATTTTAGGCGCCGTTGCTATTCGCTATGAAGGCGTCGATGAGAACTACCTTATTGGTATGTTAATGGTGCAGGCAGCCAATATTTGCTTTGCCACTGGGCAAGTAACCTACAAACGTTTAATGCAAGATGAGCAGCTCCCCCACTCTCGGGTGTTTGCTTGGTTCTTTATTGGCGCTTTAATTGTCGCGCTGATTTGTTACGGTTTATTTGGTGATACCAGTAAGCTACCCACCACTACTACACAGTGGGGCGTGTTAATTTACTTAGGCACGATTGCTTCAGGGCTTGGGTATTTCGCTTGGAATAAAGGTGCGACCATCGTCAATGTAGGTGCCTTGGCTGTCATGAATAATCTACTGATCCCAGCAGGGATCATCGTTAACATTGTGATATGGAATCGTGATGCCGATATCATCAAGCTTGCCATCGGTGCAGCGATTATCTTATTAGCACTTATTATAAATCAGAAACTTAATAAAACTGCCATGGAGCAATGATAGGCTAAACTCTATTAGATTAGAGGAATGCTGTTATGCGCGCACTGGTTTTATGTTGTTTAGTTTTCATTATTCAAGGTTGTAAGAATCTGCCTGAGGAGCAGGCAGTGCAAGTGGGTGCTAGGCCTTACTATTTAATCGACAAGATGACTGATGGACCTTTAAAGCAGCAACTTGCGACATGCGCTAATGGCCCTTTCTATAAAACTGATTTTGTAATTGGTCATCGCGGTGCCCCCATGCAGTTTCCTGAGCACAGCAAAGAGTCATATTTAGCCGCTGCAAGAATGGGCGCTGGCGTACTTGAATGTGACGTCGCCTTTACTAAAGACAAACAACTCGTGTGTCGCCATTCACAGTGTGATTTACACACCACTACCAACATTTTAGCGATTCCTGAGTTGGCTGCAAAATGCAGCCAACCTTTTACCCCGGCCAAAGGCGGCCAACCAGCTCAGGCTAAATGCTGCACCAGCGATATCACCCAAGCTGAGTTTTTAACCTTAAAAGCTAAAATGGATGGCGCCAACCCAAACGCCAAAACCGTCGCAGAATATATGCAAGGCACACCAAGCTGGCGCACTGACTTATACGCAAACAGTGGCACCGTAATGACCCACCAGCAAAGCATTGAGTTATTCAAATCACTGGGTGTAAAAATGACACCCGAGCTAAAAAGCCCAGAAGTTAGCATGCCATTTAATGGTTTTAGCCAGCAAGATTATGCGCAAAAAATGCTTGATGAGTATCGGGATTTAGGTGTGAATAGCGATGATGTGTATCCGCAATCATTTAATCTTGAAGATGTGAAGTATTGGCTAAACAATCACTCTGAATTTGCAACCAACAGTATTTATCTTGATGGCCGAGATGAGCAAGCAGACTTTGATGCCATGGATGACACCACCTGGCAGCCATCAATGCAGGCTCTGTATAACGATGGAGTACGCATTATCGCACCGCCAATGTGGATGCTTTTGAGCCTTGATGAGTCAGGTGCAATAGTGCCATCGCTTTATGCTATTAAAGCTAAACAAGCCGGACTGAACATCATTACTTGGAGTTTAGAGCGCTCTGGTCCATTAAATAATGGCGGTGGTTATTATTACCAGTCGATTGCCCGTGTAATTAAACAAGATGGGCAAATGATGAAAGTGGTAGACGTCCTTGCTAAGCAAGTGGGTGTGATGGCTATTTTCTCTGACTGGCCTGCGACTCTTACCTATTACGCAAGCTGTATGCAGTATCCTGCCTCAAAGGAATAACTGAGCATCAATAAATTTCAAGGGCTTTGACTCGTCCAAAAGGTGGGGCTGAGGTATTATTAGCTAAACCGTTTTTTACAAGGATAAACATGATTATTCAGCACCAGAGCCACGACATAGCGACCAACACAGGCGCAATGCGCACCAGTATTTATCGTCCTGTAGAAGAAGGTAAATACCCGTGTATTATCTTCTATTCTGAGATTTTCCAAGAAACAGCACCAATTGCACGCTCTGCGGCAATACTTGCTGGTCATGGCTTTGTCGTGTTAGTGCCAGAAGTTTTTCATGAGTTAAATTCTATTGGGACAGTACTTGCCTATGATGATGCAGGTAAAGACAAAGGCAATGCCGACAAATGGGCAAAACCGCTTGAGAGCCATGACTCAGATACTGACGCCTTAATTGCATTTGCACGTCAGCAAGATTACTGCACAGGAAAAGTAGGTGCGATGGGCGTATGTATTGGTGGTCACCTTGCATACCGTGCTGCATTAAACCCAAGTATCAAAGCCGCTTTTTGTTTATACGCGACAGATATACACAGCGATACTTTACCAGCACAAGCAGGTAATAACTCATTTGAGCGCATGGCAGATATTAAAGGTGAGATCCACTTTGTTTGGGGTAAACAAGACCCTCATGTACCAAAAGAAGGCCGCCTTAAAATTTACCAACAAGCGGTGGCAACAGGCATTAATTACCAGTGGCAAGAAGTGAACGCCCAACATGCGTTTATGCGCGACGAAGGCGACCGATACGACCCAGTGCTTGCCATCGGCATGTATCAACAAGCAGTCGCTTTATTTAATCGCACACTTGTTTAAATCGTCATAGTGGCTACTTGATTAGTAAAATAATCCTTCAAGTAATCGAGTAAAACCCGCAGCTTTTTACTTCCCGCCGCCCCTGGCGGGAATACGCCATAGAGTTCAATATCGGCAGTTTTGTAATCATCTAAGATTGTGCGTAACAATCCTGCTTTGATCCTTGGCAATGCATCATAAACTGGGATTTTAGCTAAGCCATGCCCAGCTTCTACAAAGGCAGTTCGTGCAGCAGCGTTATTGGTACTTATGCCACCACTAACTGCCACCTCAAAGCGGCGTTTCTCTTTTTCGAGCGTGACAACAGCACTACTTGGTTGATACACCACCCATGTATGCTCTGCTAAATCAGCAATGCTCTTTGGTATAGGGTATTTTGTAAAGTAATCGACTGAACCACATAAGCAAGTCGCCATACTTGCAAGTTTAGTGGCTTGTAAGTTTGAGCTTTCAAGGGCCACGCCTCTAATCGCTAAGTCGTAGCCTTCTTTGATGATATCAACCACATCATCACTAAGCTGTAAATCAATATCAATTTTCGGATACAAACGCTTAAACTGAGCAAGTGCCGGTACCACAAGTTGCAAGCCTACATTCACCGGGCAACTCAATTTAATAACCCCAACCGGTTCACTCTTTAAGTTCTCAAGGTGTAAGTTAGCAGCCTCAGCGTGCTCGGTGATAGCCTGACAACGTTCATAATAAGCCATACCTGCTTCGGTGAGGGTCATGGTACGCGTTGAGCGGTTAAGTAACGTGAGCTTTAATTGCTGTTCTAATTTCTTTAAGTGATAACTAACTACAGCCCTTGATAGACCAAGTTGTTGAGCCGCTTTAGTTAAGCTGCCTTGCTGCACAATGTGGGCAAATACCACCATACTTTTTAGCTGCTCAAACGATACTTTCATACAAACTCCTAACCGAACCTGAATCATTGTATCAATTATTAATCCAATGAAGTCAAATTTATCTGCGTTGTTTAACTCTATTTTCACCCCTATAGTGTTATCGACGATGTTTAATACACAAAAAGGGATTCACTATGTCAGCTAAGAAAATTTTAATGGTACTTACTTCACACGATCAGCTTGGCGATACAGGCCATAAAACGGGTTTTTGGGTCGAAGAATTTGCAGCACCCTACTACGCCTTTATTGATGCTGGTGTAGAGGTAACTTTAGCCTCTGTTAAAGGTGGCCAACCTCCGGTTGATCCAAACAGTGCAGCCCCTGATGCGGCAACCGATGCCACAAAACGTTTTGAGCAAGACAGCGCAGCAAAAACTTTAATGGCTAATACTAAACCTCTTGCTGAAGTTAAAGCCGATGATTTTGATGCGGTATTTTACCCAGGTGGCCATGGTCCGTTATGGGATTTAGTTGATAACCAAGATTCGATTAGCTTAATTGAGCAATTTCTTAACTCAGAGAAACCAGTGGGTACAGTATGTCACGCCAGTGCCGTATTATTGAATGCGAAAAATGCCGCTGGTAAATCTGTGGTATTTGATAAAAAAGTAACAGGCTTTAGTAATTCAGAAGAAGATGCCGTACAGCTTACCAATGTTGTGCCATTACTTGTTGAAGATGAATTAATCAAACAAGGTGGTCAGTATCAAAAAACTGATGACTGGGGCGAGCTTGCAATTGAAGATGGCCTACTAATTACAGGGCAAAACCCTGCAAGCTCTGAGCTTGCCGCGAAAAAACTACTGACCAAATTAGGTTAGACTAGGTCAACATGCCCTAGACCTTTAGTAAACACCTTGCATATCAAGGTGTTTACCTTCACTTTTAATAAGTTATACTCATTCGGTCACATTGATTTAAGAGCTTCTCATCATGACTGAAAAAAAAACTGTCAAAATTCCTCCTATCAGTAGTAAACGATTCGCAATTTTCGGCATTATGCTGGTGTGCTTGGTACTGCAAATAGTTAATTCCCTACCCGGCATAAATTTAAACGGTTTAGGTATATTACCAAGGCAGATGCCTGGTTTATCAGGGGTATTTTTTGCGCCATTTTTACATGGTGGCTGGGCACACCTTTTTAGTAACCTAGTGCCATTTGCTATTCTCGGCTGGCTAGTTTGCCAATTTAGCGTTAAACGCTTTTGGCTGGTGTTTGCCGGTACTGCGCTCATTGGTGGATTACTAGTATGGCTATTTGGCCGCAGCAATATTCATGTAGGACTAAGTGGTGTTATCTACGGTTTATGGGGCTATTTAATTAGCTACGGCATTATGCACCGCTCATTCAAAGCCATTTTAATCAGTATTGCGGTTGTTGTGTTATACAGCGGCCTGATTTGGGGTGTTTTTCCGCAGCGCGTTCATATTTCATTCGAAAGCCATTTATTCGGCGCAATCAGCGGCGCACTAATCGGCTATATTATGGCAAAGCGTGATAAACAAAAGAGCCCTAAGCTTTAAACTGACAGCTGAAAGCTGAAAGCTGAAAGCTATAAGTTAGTCTCTTAATTTCATTGTCACCATCACAACGCCATGGTCGGTACTTTGATCATCATAGGCAAACTGTGGGTTGATTAAGTGCTGATCATAGGTGTGATAATCAACTACCTCAAAAAAGCTGCTCTGAAACCCGGCATCAAACTCACGGGATAACAAAATATAATCAAATACTGAGCTGCTACTACCAAAATAGTGGGTGGCCTCTCTTTCGTTCTCAGTGACAACATGGCGCTGATAGAGTTGCCAACTATCTTGTAGTTTGAACTCTGAACGAGGTGGGCTATTTTGCCTAAGACCGCTAAAACGAAGGTGGTCAGCGATTAAATGGTTAAGCACACCATCGTGTAACTCATTATTAAAGTCCCCCATCACAATCACAGGGTTATTGGTGTGCGCTCTGCGCTTAATAATTTCAACGAGTAACAGCGCTGCTTCACTGCCACGCTGCATACTTGATGCCCAGCGCCCAAGGGCTTGCGATTTTAACTGCATAACTAAGTTTTGCTGTTCGCTTTGGCTTTCATCATCTTGGTGATGGAGCATGCTGCGCTTTGATTTAAAGTGCACTACATAGCAATCGACGTGTCCTAAGTGAGGTACTTCAAGTGTCGCGCGAATAATACAGCGGCTAAAGTTAAAATTATCGCTCAAGCCCATCGCTAAAATATCATCTTGTTCTGCCTCAACCTGACTGACAGCAACAATTTTAAAGCGTGAGGCAATGGCCACAACCGGATCGCGATAAATAAAATCATCAATCACCGTTGGCTCATCAACGACTGCAAAATAGGGGTAACCCTCTGCGTTAACTTGTTGTTTTAGTTCATTGATACTGAACACTTCTTGAAAGCCAATAATATCTGGCTGCTGATTTTTAAGGTAATCGGCCAGCCAGCGCTGCTTTTTGGCCCATTGCTCAGCGCTATAAATGCGCTGAAAATCATAAAAGGCGTCAGGTGGCGCTAAATAATTATATAAATTAAATGTCGCCACCTTTAATTGGCTGTTTTCTATCACTTAATTCCTTATTCGTGTAACCACTCAGTGGCAATGATCGGGTCTTCAAAGTATTTCACTTCACCACTGATAAACCAGTTACCCACTTTGCTTGCCACTTGTTGCCAGTTTTTGTTACCAAGCACAGCTATACGGCAAAACTCTTTGTTATGTTTGAGGCCTAACTTAAAATCATCCCACGCTGCTTGTAACTCCCAGCCTTCTAACTCAGTAATATCAACATAGGCTCTTATTTTTGCACTCGGAACTGCCGCGACAGCATTATCGATAAGAGGGGTGAGAGTTTTGTAATCCTCGTGGGTGAGCTTTCCGACTACTTTAATTGTGAGATAAAAAGTCGTGCCAGTGCGCTCAAGGCCAATGGCTAAACCATGCTTTTTCATGTCATCCTCCTTGTTATTCATAATTAATAACTGTACTTCCCTTGCTCTATCTGATCAACTAGGATGGTAGTCTCGTAATGACATTCATTAAAGCACAATTTAGGAGTTTCAATGAGTAATACCGACAGTTATACGCCACCTAAAGTGTGGCAATGGGATGCAGAAAACGGTGGTGAATGGGCGAAGACAAATCGTCCGGTCTCAGGTGCAACCCACGAGCAAGACTTGCCCGTTGGTAAACATGACCTACAACTCTACTCGCTTGCGACACCAAACGGCCAAAAAGTCACTATCATGCTCGAAGAGCTATTAGAGCTTGGTATTGATGAAGCCGACTACGATGCATTTTTAATTAAAATTGGCGATGGTGACCAGTTTTCTTCAGGGTTTGTCAGTGTTAACCCTAATTCAAAAATCCCAGCCTTAATGGATCACAGTACCACACCCGTTACTCGCGTGTTCGAGTCAGGTGCAATTTTACAATACCTGGCAGAAAAGTTTGATGCGCTGATCCCAAGCGATCACGCCAGTAAAACAGAATGTCGTAATTGGCTGTTTTGGCAAATGGGCTCTGCCCCCTACTTAGGCGGAGGCTTCGGTCACTTTTATAGTTATGCACCATTTAAAATGCAGTACCCAATTGATCGCTTCACCATGGAAGTAAAACGCCAGCTAGACGTATTAAACCGTCATTTAAGCGACCATGACTATATGGCTGGTAGCGAATATTCAATTGCCGATATCGCTATTTGGCCTTGGTATGGCAGCTTGGTACTTGGCAATTTATACGATGCGGCAGAGTTCTTAGATGTTGAGTCATACAGCCATGTGATGCGCTGGGCAAAACAAATTGAGCGCCGCCCTGCTGTAAAACGAGGTCGTAGAGTCAATAGAACTTGGGGTGATGAAGCTGAGCAGTTAGCAGAGCGCCACTCTAAGGAAGATTTTTAAGGGCTTAACGGCCCTTTTTCATAAAAATAAAAAGTATGAAAAAGCTCAGTAAAGAAGATATCTATCAACGTCTTAGCAATACCGAAGATGCCCGTGCCTGTAAAGCGATTGATGAAACTGCTTGTAAAGTGGTGCCCGGCAATTTTATTACTTTATTAGTGAGCCAACTATTTAGTAAGTTTGCAGATGCCCTGCTAAACCCTAAAGTGACTCTGCCTTGGCTACTGCAAAGCATTAATGTACCAAGTAGTTTTATTGCTTGGCTTGTGCCTATTCGTGAGTCAGGCTCAATGTTGCCACAACTGGCCATCGCCAGTGCTATTCGTAGGCTGCCTGTTAGAAAGTGGGTTTGGGTGATTGGCGCCATAGTGCAAGCTTTGTGTATTGTAGGCATGCTTATTTGTGCTTTAACACTTCAAGGTGCAACAGCAGGTTTTGCTATCATCGCTATTTTGATTATCTTTAGCCTTGCTCGTGGCTTTAATTCCATTGCTGCAAAAGATGTATTAGGCAAGGTCATACCTAAACAACAACGAGGCAGTATTAGCGGTCTTGCTGCGAGTTTTGCCGGATTTGCAACGCTCACCTTTGGTCTTGGTTTATGGTATCTACAAAGTCTTGGCTATGAAAATGGGGTGTATGTTGCTTTAATGCTGGCCGCTTTAATGTGGCTGTTTGCAGCGCTCAGCTATAGTCGCATTCAAGAATACAAGGGCGCAACCGAGGGCGCTGAAAACGGCTTTTTGCATGCTTTGTCAAAATTAAAACTGCTTTACCAAGATAAACAATTTGCCCACTTTATTATCACTCGTGCGTTGTTGCTATGTTCTGCTTTGAGCGCCCCGTTTTATATCGTTCTTGCTAGTGAACAGGCTTTCGACTTTTCACTACTTGCTACGTTTATGGCGCTTTCTGGGCTTGCCAGCTTAGTCTCTGCGCCAATTTGGGGTCGATTAAGTGATTTATCGAGTCGCAAAGTATTAGTATTTGCTGCAATGCTCGTCACCCTCAACGGTTTCGCCGTTTATTTAGTTGCTTATCTGAGCCCACAAACGCTCAATGAGTCTTGGCTATTACCGCTCTGTTATTTTTTACTCACCGTAGCTCATCAAGGGGTTCGCCTTGGTCGTAAGACCTACCTTGTTGATATGGCTGAAGGAAACAAGCGCACTGACTATGTCTCTGTTAGTAATACGGTGATCGGAGTTATATTATTACTGCTAGGTAGCGTGGGCTTACTAAATACCTACTTAACGACTGCTGAGTTAATTTTTTTCTACAGTATCTTAGGCTTACTTGGTGCAATTAGTGCGTGGTTTTTACCCGATGCCTAGACCCTCGGGTAAAAAAAGCGCATAATCGCGCTGATTTTATTTCCAAAAAGGACTTACTATGAAAAAGGCAGCGCTTGCACTTTTTACCCTACTTACACTTTCTGCTTGTAGCACCAGTGTGCCTATTCGTAACTTTGACGCAAACCCTGTACCGCAAATGGCGTCTGGCCAACATGACCTTGAAAGTATCAAAACCAATATTTTAAAAGCATGTATGAAACTAGGCTGGACGTGTCGTTCAAATGCCGAAGGCCAAATCTTAGGTAAACTTGATATTCGTAAACACCAATTACGCGTTGATATTACGTTTAACAAGCAAGAATACTCTATTGATTACAAAGATTCGATAAACCTTGATTACAATGGCAAAAAAATCCACCGCCAATATATCAATTGGGTTACCAACTTAATGCGCAATATTGATGCTGAATTAGCTTATAAATAAAATTGACGCAGAATCAGGTATTAAAAAAGGCGACCTAGGTCGCCTTTTCTTTGCTAATTCTAGTTTTTCAAGTTCTTATCGAAGAACTCTAAAAACGCTTTCAACGTTTTAATTCTGTATGGCTGGTGCGATAAGTAATGATCGCCATCTTCAAGCTCAATGTAAGTAACATCTTTACCTTCGTCTTTAAGTTCATCATCCATTTCACGGCTATGATAAACAGGCACTACATTATCATCAGAGCCATGAACCAATAGCACCGGACGATTAATTTGCTTTGCAAAATTAACTGGTGAAACCTTTTCAAGTTTATCGCCATCAGTTCCAAATTGCTTACGCACAATTTCTTTATTAGTGAAATAACGCGCTTTACTAACAATACGCTCAAGATCAGTAACGCCTGCAAAGCTTGCTGCACATTTGAATGTTTCTGGGTGTTTAACCACCGCCATTAATGCAGCATAACCACCATAACTTGCCCCGCCAATACAGATTTTATCTTTATTAGCGATACCTTCCTCAACAAGCCAATTCGCCGCATCTTGCAAGTCATCTTGCATTTCTTTACCAAAACCTTGAACTGCAGCCATCTCAAATTCATGGCCATAGCCACTAGAACCACGGAAGTTTGGTTGTAGTACTGCATAACCATTATAAGCAAGTAATGCAGTCCAATAGTCAAAACCAGCGTAATCACGAGCCATTGGCCCGCCATGCGGGAACACAATAGTGGGTAGTTTATCGCCTTCTTTGTAACCCACAGGTAAAGTTAAATACCCTTCAATAGTTAAACCATCACGGGCTTTATAACTGATTTTCTTTTTACCGCTGTAAACTGTTTCATTTACATCTGGGAATGCACTTGCAAATACCGTTAGCTCACTGGTATCGCGATTCCCAATCATGTAAGTTCCAGCACTATCATCACTTGTTAAATAAAGCACATATTGGCGCTGATCTTTACTGGTATCAATGATATCTATGTCAAATTTATCTTTTGGTAAAACAGCGCGTAAACCTGTATAGAGCTTATTTAAATCTTCATTCCAGTAACGGATCCCTTCATCTAATTGAGAGTGTGTAAAGCCTGCTACTTCACCTGTAAGTGGTGAGTAGAAAATATGACCGTCGAAGTCATAATTATCATCGCTGAACACTAACTCTTTTTTCATGGTCGTTAGGTCCATTTTATAAAGCGCATCATAGCCATCTTTAAGAGCTTTGAAATAAAGAATATTAGGGTCTTTATCGAAGCCCAAAACAGTCACTACATCAGGGGTAAATGCTTTATATTTAAATAACGTTTTACGGTTATCTCTATCTTCATCGTAAAGAATATATTCGAATTCGTCTTCATCCATTTTAAGGGCAATACGCACATTACCTTGGCGGTCTGCTGTCCAATCAATCACTTTACTGCGTGAGCGCTGAATTTTTTTCTTACGAAGTGTACTTAAATTAAGTTCATACACGCCAGGGGCATTGGCAACATCAAAGTCACCTTGAACTAAAATTTTATCTTTTTGATCGGGTAAAAAGCTGATGACCTGATCACCAAATTGCGGTTGGCGTTCATCACGGTTAAAGTTCGGCTTTATAGCTAGTTTTGCCTTACCATCACCATTTATATTGTATGTATATAAACGCGTAGAGGTGTATTTAGGGCCGCCAAATTGGCGTTGAATGTAGCGGGCTCCAAGTAACAAAACGTCATCATTCGCCCACTCATACCAATCGAAGAAAATAGTGTGATTATCTGAACGAATAACAGCATCTGCTTCTTTAGTTTTGCGGTTATAAACCATTAAAACCAACTCACCATTCACATTTCGAATAAACGATATGTGGGTTCCGCTTGGCGAAAATTTTACTTGGCTAAAAGCCCGTAAAGAGGCAAATGATTCTACAGGGAGTTGCGTGTTTTCAGCAGCACGGGGCATTAAGCTCAGCACTGCAAAAAATGTAAGCAGTAAGTACTTCATAGTAAAGTCCATTTTTTATTGTTCCGACAATATTAACATTAAATTACAAAAAAAGACTAACTCAAAAAAACTTAGGCATATCTTTCATTCGCTTAAAACGAACATAACACTCGATTAATAGCATTATTAATTTATTTTTTGATAATTATAATGGCTGCACTACTTCAGTTTTCTTAGGTGACATGATGAAAAAAGTACTTGTGTTAAATTCATCTTTAAATGGTGAACAAGGTAATTCAACCAAACTTAGCCAACAATTTGTTGAGCAACTTGCTAACAACCAACAAATTTCAATAACAACGCGCGATTTAAGCGACAATGCGATTGCTCACTTAACGCAGACAGAAATGGCTGCTTGGATGACTGATGCAAACGAGCGTAGCGATGAGCAAAAAGCACTTGCTGCAATTTCTGACGATTTAATTGCTGAACTTAACGATAACGAACTGATTGTTATTGGTATGCCAATGTACAACTTTGGAATTCCATCAACATTCAAAGCTTGGATTGATCGTATTGCTCGTGCTGGTATTACGTTTAAATACACTGAGCAAGGCCCTGTAGGTTTAATTGCAGACAAGAAAGTGGTGGTACTTGCAGCACGTGGTGGTTTGTATCAAGGCACTGACATGGATACACAAACTAAATACTTAAAAGATGTACTTGGTTTTGTGGGTATGACTGACGTTGATTTTATTTATGCCGAAGGTCTTGCGATGCCGGGTGCAGAGCAAAGCTTAGAAGCAGCACAAAACGAAATAAAGACTTTTGCTGCAGCACTGTAATTAGCAGAGCATAAAAAAGCGGTCATCATGACCGCTTTGTGATTTACGCTGTGACCGATAACAGCGATTCACCTTCAGATAAACCAAACTTTTCTTGCACAGAGGCTAGAATCGCTTCTTTATCTTCTTCTCCCAGTTGATCAGAATATTGCGCTAACAACTCATCTAAATAACTGACAACTTCTTCAGTATCAACCTGCTCAAGTGAGTTACCACTAGGCGGAGGTGGTGGCGGACCAAGAGGACGCTCACCTTCAGGACGACCTAATTCACCGACTTCAGCGGCATCAAAGCCTGCTTCAGCCATAATTGCTTCCATTTCTTGACCTGGTTGAATACCCGCATCTTTAAATGTTTGCATAATAGATTGTGCATCTTCTGCAGTTAAGTTTTCAGGATCAAACTGAGCTAAAGTTTCATTCATTAACTCTGTCTGTTCACTGGTTAACGGCTCTGCTTGCGGTCGTTGCATGGGCTGAAAATTCGCACCCGATGAGACACTGTTGATCATCGTTGATTTTCCTTACGTTTTGGTGGTTTATGGTTGTTGAACTCGTCTTCAGTTACTTCACCATTTTGATCAGTATCCATGTCATTAAAAATGGTTTGCAGCATATCTTCTGGCATAGGCTGTTCACTAAACTCAGTAAAATCAATCACCCCATTGCCATCAATATCAATCGTCGTAAAGTCAGGTCGCTGGGGTGGACCGCCTTGATGGTCGCGAGCAAAGCAAGCGGGCGCTGTGACTAACAACGAAATAGCTAAAACAGAAAGTGCAGATAAATGCTTCATAGCGAACCTCTTATGTCATTCAATTGACCATAAGCATAATCTGAATATCATTCAAAAGTGTGTGGGCAATATGCTACAAATGTGGAAACTTTGTGGATCGTTGTAGCAATTAATCGAAGTTGTAACTTGTTACGTATTAAGAGCAAAACACTTTTTCAACTCCACGTTTATGGCAGACTCAAAAAAACAAAAAGTAAATCTTGTTTGGTTCAAACGTGACCTAAGACTGTCTGATCATCAACCACTTGCCAGTGCGATTGCATCAGACCTGCCTTGCTTACTCATTTATAATTTTGAGCCTCTATTACTCGACGACCCCCATTACAGCTTAAGGCACTGGCGTTTTGTTGCTCAGTCACTAAAAGACATCAACCAACAACTTGAAAAATACAACGCTGAAATCGCCATTTATAATCAAGAAATGATTACCTTGTTAGAAACCCTCAGTGAAGATTTTGATATTGCAGGGGTTTATAGTCATCAAGAAATAGGCCTAAACAATACATTTGAGCGAGATAAACAGGTCACACGCTGGCTAAACAGTAAAGCAATTCCATGGCACGAAACGCCACTTGGAGGTGTAAAACGAGCGCGGCCAAAACAGTTTGATTGGCAAGCACATTGGCATGGCGTGATGAACCAACGTCTTGTAACGCCAAATTGGCAAGCCTTTAATGCAGTGCTGCCTCATAATTACCAAGCCGCGACCTGTGTTAATGATTTTCTAAAGCACGACCCGCAGTTTCAATATGGTGGCCCTCATGCAGCTAGAGCTTGCCTACAGAGCTTTGTAGAAGAGCGTGCAAAAAACTACCAAAGTGGCATCTCAAGTCCTTCCAAAAGTAGAGGTTCATGCTCTAGGCTTTCGCCTTACTTAGCTTTTGGCAACCTGAGCCTCAGACAAGTTTATCAAACCCTAAAATACTATTTAGTAAAGCAGCCTTTAAGCTGGCGTCGCTCATTACATGCTTTTGAATCTAGGCTTCATTGGCATTGCCATTTTATGCAAAAGTTCGAAACTCAATGCAGCATGGAGTTTGCACCGCAAAACGCGGGCTACCTACATTACCCCTATCGCGATGATGAACTCGTTGCAGAGCACTTAAAGCGCTTTGAGCAAGGTCAAACAGGTATTCCTATTATTGATGCGTGCATGCGTTGCCTCGCAGCAACGGGTTACATTAATTTTCGAATGCGCGCTATGTTAGTCAGCTTTATGACTCATCATATGAACATTCATTGGCAATCAGTCAGCTTTATTTTATCGCGTTATTTTTTAGATTTTGAGCCGGGTATTCACTACCCACAAATCCAAATGCAAGCATCGGTCACAGGAACTAACACCATTCGTTTGTATAACCCAATAAAGCAATCTGAAGACAAAGACCCAGATGGTATATTTATAAAAACATGGTGCCCTGAGCTTAAAAACTTACCCAAAGAAGATCTCCACCAGCCATGGCAACAACCGCCAATGGAAGCCTTGTTTAATAATTTTAAACAAGGCGAAGACTACCCAGAGCCCATGGTCGATATTGAACACGCAGCCAAACAAGCACGTGAGCGGTTATGGTCATTTCGAGAACGTGATGACGTAAAACGTGGCACAAAAGCCGTACTGCATAAGCATGTGATAAGCCTTAAAAGACAACGCCATGGCTCATAAAAAGCTGAATTTACCCAGCAAAACCTGCCCCGTTTGCGACAGGCCATTTATGTGGCGTAAAAAATGGCAACGTGATTGGCAGCATGTTAAATACTGCTCAGAACGTTGCAAGCGTGAGGCAAAAAGGAATATTGGCGTTTAAGTTGCACTTATATCGTGAACTCACCGTTTTCGGCACAAAACCCTGAAAGCCTTTCACGGTCGTCGAAAAAATTTACAAAGGAGATGACGATGACAATTAAAAAATCTGCACATACGAGTTGGTCTGGTGATATTAAATCTGGCAAAGGCTATATTTCTAGTCAAAGTGGCGCGCTTGAGAAACAGCCATTTGGCTTTAACACTCGCTTTGAAGATAAGCCAGGTACTAACCCTGAAGAACTGGTTGCAGCGGCACACAGTAGCTGTTTTAGCATGGCGCTATCGCTGGCACTAACTGAAGCAGGCTTTGTCGCTGACGACATAACGACCAAAGCAACAGTGAGCCTTGATGAGGTTGATGACGGCTTCGAAGTGAGCCACATTGCACTTGATGTCAGCGCAAAGATAAAAGAAGTCTCACTCGAAAAGTTTGAGCAACTTTGTGAGAAAACCAAGCAAGGCTGCCCTATTTCTAAACTGATGAATGCCGAAATATCACTCACCACAACGCTTAATTAATCTCTGTAGGCCAAGCAGTGCTTGGCCTTTTCACAAACTAACAGACCCACAACACTTTATTACATTCTTTTTACCGCCTCGTTGTATTATCTTTATGAAGCAAAACCAAATACAACAAGGATATGTATGATTAAAAAATTAGCCCCGATCGCTCTTGCAACACTTGCTTATTCAAACTGCTCAATCGCCACAGAACAACAAGTAAGTAAACAATGGTTCAACAGTATCGAATACACTCATATTAATAATGACTATTATGACTTTGATGGCTATCAATTAGTAAGCCATTACTACTTTGAAGAGCAGCAAAGCTCGGGGGTGCTCGATGATTATGGTTACCTAGATACAGATACAAACTTTCGAGTGAATTACTCAGGAGGAGACTATTACAACGATATTGGTTTATCAGGCGAGTATTTTTTTAACAACTGGTTTGCTGTAGCTGATATTAGGGACGTGAGGGATTTAGACAATTACACGCTAGGACTTGGCTACTTATTTGCCGATGCCTTAAAAGTCTCTGTAAATAGGGATGTGCGTAGCTATGGTGATGATTATTTCCGCTTGAAAGCGCAGTATAACCTCCAAATCAACGATAAGGATTACCTTGGTTTTAGCGCAGAAACAGATGATGAACTCGACGTTTGGAATGTCTCTGCCAGATACTTTAATCATTTAAGCGGTAGCCATTACATTACCGTCGATGTTGGCCATCAAGACAGCCTTTATAATTCAGCAAGCAATGCCATGATCAGCTACTACTTCGGCGATCACTATGCCATAGGTGCAGGGTTGGATGATTCTGAACTCGTTTTACAAGGTAAGTACTTTATTAATGATAAATACTATTTAACCGCGAATTACACTGAAAGCGGCTCTGCTGAACTTTATAACCTTAAGTTTGTTGCCCAATTCTAAATAGGAATGAGTCACCAGTTTTAAACAAGAACGCCGCTATAAAGCGGCGTTTTCAGTTTATAGAATTACATATTACCTAGCTTCATCAACATTGCAGTATACATTTTTAAGTTCAGTGCTAACTGCTCTTCAGTAATAAACTCATGCTCTGAGTGACCTGTGTACTTTTTACCTGGCATTGATGGACCAAATGACACCGCATTATCAAACAGCTTAGCATTTGTGCCACCACCAATTGACACAAAGCCCGCGTCCTTATCGCCGGTAAAGTGCTTAAAGATATCGAGTAATGCTTCTGCATGAGGCGCACCATCTAACAGCATTGGCGTACCAATAATAACTTTAGTGTCTTTTAACGTAGCACCATTAGTGGTTTGCCAAGCACTAAGTGCTTCATTAATTTGCTGCTTAAGCACCGCTTCTTCTTTACCTACCGGACGACGCATATTAATCGACAGTTTAATGTCGTTACCGTCGCGGCTTAATAAGGTAGGCGAAACAGTCATCGGGCCCATAAAGTCATGCTTGTAACCAATTTCACCGAATTGCGCGCCGTATAAATCAAGGCCAATTAGTTGATTGATAAACTCAATGGCTTGACCATCACTATTGTTCTCAAGATCAATACCTTTAAAGATTTCTGCAAGGTGCGCAATGGCATTTTCACCCGCTTCTGGCTCAGATGAATGCGCTGAAATCCCCTTCACTTGGACTAACAAGCCATTGTCTTGCTCTGTCATCGCCACTTTGACATTTTTAAGCTTAGCGACATTGTGGTGTAATTTAGCCACTGTCGCCGCATCAGCGTTATGCATTATCACGCTGGCATCTTCAGGGATTTGGCTAACAAAGGCGCCACCTTTTAAATCACTGACATATAAGCCTGTTTGTGCTGAGGTCGCAGAGAAAGTCGGCGCAATTAGGCTCCAGCCTTTTTCTGCAACAACCACAGGGTATGAAGCATCAATAGTGACAGCATATTTTGGTTGCTGATAGGTTTTCATGAACTCTTCGAGTGGTGCCCAGTCAGACTCTTCTGCAAGGTAAACCATTAATTCAATACGGTTATTTAAGGTAATACCCTTGTCTTTAATCGCCTTCATTGCATGCAGTGCAGTCGCAATTGCGCCTTTATCATCTTCTGTACCACGAGCTATTAGCTTTCCTGGCTCAGAGGTTTTATCCATTTTAAAAGGACTTTGCTGCCATTTACTGGCATCTGCAGGTTGCACATCACCATGGGTTACTA
The DNA here is from genome assembly GCF_005887425.1 of Pseudoalteromonas sp. S2721. Lineage (NCBI taxonomy): Bacteria > Pseudomonadati > Pseudomonadota > Gammaproteobacteria > Alteromonadales > Pseudoalteromonadaceae > Pseudoalteromonas > Pseudoalteromonas sp. S2721. The sequence goes on along the minus strand of NZ_PNCZ01000012.1, from coordinate 5,391 downwards.
TGGTTACTTTGTCAGCTTGGTTACCCATGCCAATTAACACTGTGTAGCCTAAATCTTGATAATCAAAACCAAACTGCGCCGCTTTCATTTTTAAGAACGACTTAAAGCCAATAAAATCTGGGTTATCAGGAGTCGCTAGACCTTCTTTATTTACCGTTGGATACGAAACTAAATTCTCTAAGGTATGAATTTGCGCTTGTTGATATTGCTCTACCGCGTAGCTAGCCAGCTTTTCACTTTGCTCAGACACAGCAGCCTGACTAGAGAAAGTACTTAATAAAAATGCAGCAAGTAATGAATGTTTCAAGATAAGCTCCAGAGTTTAAGAAGGTTTTTAGAAAGTCGCCTTGATTGTAACGCTTATAACGCCGACATAACATCTCTAATTAAAGCAAAATAGATCGCTTAAAAATACCAACAAGGTACAATAGCCACTCACCCTATAAATTCGTTTGTTAGACTCATGAACCGCAGAAAAAAGATCTTCACTAAACTTAAGCAAAAAGATAAGCGTGCCAATGCAAAATTGCATAAAAGCAATAAACCGGCCTACATCTCAAAGGCAGAACGCGAAAAATTAGCACAGCAAGAAGCTGATCAGGAAAATTAAAATACCTAGCGGTAAGCGCGATTTTATATCGCGCAACACGCTAATAAACTTCACGCTGTAATCAGCCGTAGGCGTCACGCTTGCTTGGCGCGTCTCAAACACCACCACAAAACAAACACCTTCGCGCGAAATAAATTTCACGCCTACGACAGCTTGTATCTCTCTTTACCTAACTTGCTAACTTTACTCTCGTAACTAGAAACTCTGGTTTTCAAACTGAAAGCTGACGGCTCGTAATTCTCTTCTCATTGTGCAATCTGGTTTCGTGCGTAGAAATTTCACGCCTAGCAACTCAACTCTTCTCACACTCATTCACAAATTGTGCTTCACATAGTTCCGATTTTTAAGTATTTTAAAATGAATTAAATAACAACAATAAGATACAAGGGAATGAGACGTTTATTGCTGCTTAGCTGTGCGCTTTTATTAAGTGCATGCGCATCTAAAGTTACCAACATAAAAGAAGACCAAGACACGCTATCTAAAGCCGATGAAGGCTACCTACTGATTGGCATTGAAACTAACCGCAGTTTAAAAGCCATTTATATTGATGGCCCAACGTCGCTTGTTCTTTCGGCTAAGGACATTCGAAGTGGTAGCAATTATATTTTAGCGAATCTACCACTGGGTGATTACACCATCACACGCTTAAACTTAAATCAATATTCCTATCTTGAATTTGATAACAAGGAAGCAAGTTGGCAATTCACTCTAGCCCCTAACAAAGTTAATTATGTTGGCCATTTAGACATAACAACTGTAGGTTACTGGAACACACGCTCTCATATTGTTTTAGAAAACAGAAGCTCTGAAGCACTGCAATATATGGAACAAAACTTCCCTACGATTTTGTCTGGTCGCTCGCTAAATTATGGCGGCCCAGGGGAAGACTCATTCTTTGATTATTTGGAACAAACATTTTCGCAGAAGGAAGCAAAATAATGAAAAAGTTACTTATTTTATTATTTTTTATTTTTCCCTTGCATGCTGAAATATTGTCGAGTGAAGACTTAATGTATTCGCCCGTTCAAAGCCAAGTTAAGGTTTCGCCCAGTGGCCGCTGGATCAGCTTTTTAGAAGCGCAAGAAGACAAAACCAAAACTCTCAATATCATCGATATGGATTCGATGAAAATGTACTATATCGTCAAACTCGACGAGGATAATGATTTTTATAATTATCAATGGTTAACAGATGATGATATTTTTATCAGTGTAAAAAGTCGCGTTAGTGGAGACTTTGAAGTCGTCGTGAATGTTATTGAAGGCGAAAAAAATCCAAAAATTGAACAGCATAGAGTTAAAGCAAAAGGCTACATTGTAGATAGGTTACTCAGTGATCCTGAACATATCTTATTTGCTAAACCTAATAAGAAAAACACACTGCTTTATCAAGTGCCCTTAAAAGCCTTATACAGTGATGATTACAGCACTTATACTCCCATCGAGAAAGGTTTAAAAGGTGCTTTTAGCTACTTCTTTGACGAGCACAAACAACAGCTTTTTACTGCGAAATTTGATGAAGAAGAAAAAAGTTTACAGTTCTTCTATAAGCTTATTGGTAATAATAAGTGGATCCCGATTTTTACTCTCACTGACGCAGATTATCAGTTTTTTCCAATTGGATTTACTGACCAAGATCACCTTGCCGTCATTACCAACAAGAATACCGATAAGAGCCAGGTTAGCCTTTTTAATATTAACACGCAAGAAATCACCGACACACTTTATCAACACCCCAAATATGACATTCAGTCCGCCGAGCTTGATGATAATGGCAATCTTATTGCCGCCTCGTATATCAAGCATGGTAAATATACTACCGATTATTTTATTGACGCCTATGAGCAATTGCATAGCAAAGTTGCGGAAGCTTTAGGAGACGAACAGTTTTTTTGGGTTGATAGCTCTATCGATGGTAAGACACAAATTTTATTTAGTCACTCAGCCACCGTGCCTGGCAAATACTATTTATACCAATCAGAAACAAATCACATAGAGTTACTGTTTTCTGTCGCCAAAAATAAAGACGCAACGTACGCTAAAACAACGTTTTTTAACTTTAAAGCCTACGATGGAACTAACCTTGAAGGTTACTTAACCAAACCTATTAACAACGATAAGCAGGTATTATTAGTGATGCCTCATGGTGGCCCAATTGGTATTCGTGAAAGTGATGAATTTAGCCCTGAGGTGCAATACCTTGCTTCCCGCGGCTTTTCAATTTTACGAGTTAATTTCAGGGGCTCAGCAGGGTTTGGTAAAGAGTTTTTAGAAAGCGGTGTTGGTCAATTTGGTAACCTTATCGAACAAGACATATCTGCCGCAGTAGCTCATATTCGTTCACAACATAGCTTTAAACATACCTGCTCTATTGGCTCAAGTTATGGTGGTTATTCAGCAGTTATGCTGGCAATTAAACACCCTGATATTTATGAATGCGTGATTGCAAGTTTTGGCATTTATGATTTACCTCTACTGTATAACGCAAGTAATAATGCCTTAACTAAAGATTATCAAGAGCTTATTGAGCGTACGGTTGGTGAATATAGCCAAGATTTAAAAGATATTTCCCCCGTTTATCAGGCTACCTATTTAAAAGCCCCAGTTCTTATTATTGCTGGCAAGCAAGATGAAATATCGGGCTTTGAACAAAGTAATCGCTTTTACTATATTTTAAAGCGTTTAGGTCATAATGTAGAAAAAGCGTTTTTCGAGCGTTCAGGGCATGGTCATCAGAATTGGTATTACGATCAAATAGAAGCAGCTTTAGCTAACGACTTTCTTGAAAGAAAACTTAATCTAAACAGTACATTGACTAATTATACTGAATCAGAAAAGAAAGCGGTTCAACGTGATGCCATATTGTTAGCAGATACGTTTGACAGTAAAACAATAGAAACTGATCGTAAAAAAGAAAGCTTTGACTACTACCAATTAGCTGCCAACTTAGATCATGACCGAGCAATGTTTAATGTCGGTAGTTATTATCATCGTGGTGATAATAGACCAATCGATATTAAAAAAGCTATTGAGTATTACACTCGAGCGGCAGAATTAGGCTATGAGCAAGCGCTGGAGCGTTTAGGCTATATATACTCTGTGAGTAAGCTAGTTAAACCGGATTATCATAAAGCAAAAGAGTTCTTTCAAACAGCCTTTGATAAAGAACATAGTATTGATAATGCATTTAACTTAGCCTCTATCTATTGTATCGCTGATAATGAAATCAGAGATGTAGATAAGTGTTTATCTATGCTTAATAGCTATGCAAATAAAGTTGATAATGAATCTCGCCAACATGTTCGAGAACAAATATCAATCATTATGCAAGAAGGAAACTACTCCGAGAATGAGCTAAAAGGTCTTCACAGTGTCTTAGCTAAGCTTTATGGCTTGAATTACCCGAATGCTATTTTGGAGTTAGAACGCAAAGGCTTATTTAAACTAGTACTTTCCGATAAGTTTAACGGTGAACCTGAAATAGAACAGCTATCAAAGCAATTAGATTTCAGCTATAAACTCGATGATGAACTACGCTTTGGCATAGAGTTTTACATGAATCGTGATGGCCTCGATACTCGTAGAGATCGACTTGTTGTGTTTACCAAATGGCACTTCACTCCTGACGATAAAGCGCTCAATGATTTTGTTTACTATCAGACTCTGTGGGGCGACCCAATTACCGAATGGTCTACCTACCGCACTTTAGATGAAACATCGACTCCAGGTACGTGGACACTAGATGTGATGGGCGCAAACCAACAGTTGCTCTATCAAAACACCTTTAAAGTGACAGCTATCAACTAAACTCAAAATGCGCAATTTCAATCAGGTAACGACTTAGGGGCCATGGCAAACTGGCCCCACTTCTGAAAAGCATTAACGAGTAACCATGAAAACGAAGCAACAACAACGCATTGAGTTAGTCTGTGACTACATTAGCCAGCATCTTGATGAACATTTATCACTGGAGACACTCAGTGAGGTAGCATGTTGTTCGAAGTATCATTTTCATCGTTTATTTGTCGCTGGAGTTGGCCTAAGTGTTACCAAATATGCGCAGCTTGCGCGCTTAAAGCGTGCCTCATTTCGACTTGCATTTGAGCATCAACTTAAAATCATTGATGTTGCATTAGAAGCGCAATTTGATAGCCCAGAAGCATTTAGTCGTGCTTTTAAACGCACCTTTACACAGTCGCCAAGCGAATTCAGAAGCAAACCAAACTGGCCTAATTGGCACTCACAGTTTGAATTTTCATTACCTGACAAAAAGGTTTGCCCTATGAATGTAAACATTGTTGATTTTAAAGCACAGCCGGTGGCTTTATTAACCCACCAAGGCGCTGCTAATACCCTGATGAATACCGCTGCACAATTTATTGAGTGGCGCAAAGAATCAGGCTTTTCACCTGTTAAAACCAGTAACACGTATGGGATCCCGTATAGCGATCCGGCCACCACTGAAGACCATGCGTTTCGTTTTGACTTCGCAGGCAGTATCACCTCACCGATTACTGAAAACCCGCAAGGTGTGCGAAATGGTGAAATTCCAGCAGGACGCTGCGCCGTAGTTCGTCATAATGGCTCTCATGACACCATTAGCGATACAGTTTACTACTTATACCGTGAATGGCTGGTGCAAAGCGGCGAAGAAGTCCGAGACTTCCCTTGCTTCTTTCATTACCTCAACCTCATCCATGAAGTTGATGAATGTGACCTGCAAACGGATATATATTTGCCGATAAAATGATTGCGAGATTCGAGGTTCGAGGTTCGAGG